>NZ_LVWH01000210.1:0-31741 GCF_001909045.1 Paenibacillus sp. P3E
ATATAACATAATTGTGAGAGGGATTATACAAAGTATTGTGGATAGGGGCAGGCAGCATATTTTGCAGCATAAATAAGATAAACCCGCTCAATGAGCGGGTTTCAAATGTGGATTCAGGGAGCCGGACCCCTCTTCTAAGAAAATGGCATATAGCATGTCTTGCTGGCCGAGTCCAAGGCTAAAAATCCATCCAGAAAAATTGAGACACTGCAAGTATAAGCCCAATTATATTTACAACGATGAAAAACCACTTTTTAGCCCTGCGGCTCGCGGAGTACCCCTCTACAAACAAAGTCCAAACCAAAATCCCGTTCAACACGACCATAATAATGAGAGCCAACCACCAATTCGCCGCCACTTTGATCTCGTCCTCTCCTTACTTTACTTTCCAATTATCTTTTAAATTACTGAATGGCCTCTTTTTTGTCAAGCCTTTTGCATAGCTATTCGATCATACTTTTTGTGGCCTGATACATATTTGCTGTGTACTCATCCACTTCATCCCGGGACATGCGCAACCGGTCCACAGAAGTCCCGTATCCGATTTCCTGTTTCCCCTCTTCCAAGCCTTTAAAGATTCCGTCTGTAAAAGCACCCAAGGGTTCTCCATGTATATGCAGTCCTGCACCGCCCAGTTCCGTATTCACTGCCGGAGGAGCCACCTCAATGACTTCAACAGACGTATCGGACAGCTGATGTCTCAGGCTCATCGTAAACGAATGAAGCGCCGCTTTGGTTGCAGAATAGATGGGAGCGATGGCAAACGGCGTAAAGGCCAGCCCGGAGGTCACATTAATGATCGCGCCCTTTTCTTTTCCTGCAAAAAATGGAGCAAACAGCATAGAGAGGTGGAACGCCGCTTCCATATTTGTTGTGATCTCCTGATTGAAGTAACTCCAGTTGTGTTTGGCATCCGCTTGCAGTACATTGAACCGTTGTTGAGTCCCTGCATTATTCACCAGCACATTGACTTCCGGATAGCTTCCGGTAACCCAATCGAACAAGGCCACTCGCTCGGACTCCACGTTCAAGTCACATACACGGGTAATCAGGCCAGGGTGCTTATCTTGCGCATTTCGAAGTGCATCTTCACGCCGCCCACAGACAATCACTTGATTCCCGGCCTGTATAAAACGCTCTGCAAAAGCCAGCCCGATCCCGGCACTTCCGCCAGTAATAAGTATGGTGTTTCCTGACAGCTTCATGAGTGTTCCTCTTTTCTATGATCTATTTTTCTGCAAACGCTCAGTATACCGGGTAATTTTCACATCAATACCCTGCAAAGCTTCTGTCATAGACGCAATCTCATCCAGCACCGCCTGCTTGTGCTTCGTCATCATGTCCAGCCGGAGCTCAGTGGTGCTCTCCCCTTCAATAACCCAAGCTATATATTGCCTGATATCGTGGATGGGCATGTGTGTCTGCTTCAAGCGAAGCACCGTTTCAAGCAGCGCCATCTGTATTTCCGAGAATAACCGCCTGCCGGCAGCATCCCGCTCCATCAGCGGCAACAAACCTTGCTTCTCATAATACCTTAACGTGGATTCCGGAATATGATAGGTGGCCGAGGCCTCACCAATCGAAACATACTTCATTTTGAAGGCCTCCAAATCTGATCTTTCCATGTCGACAGGATTAGCATACGATTTAAATCATGGTTTAAGTCAATAGGAAAATAAATTTGCAGACGAAAAAGACACCTCGATGGGTGTCTCGAGGTGAAAGTTTATGTAAGAAGGCTATCTCGGAAACCTTAAAGATCCGGCTTCGCTACACTTAATCCTCAACTAGGACTTCTATCATCATCGCCGCCCCAGTCTTGAAGCCACATACAAACGAAGCCGTCATCTCCATTCCCTGAGCCTGAGAATACAGTTCCAATAAAGACTCCAGCTCCTCGAAATCACCATCGGACAGCTTCTGCTTCCAAGCTTCCAGGGACTCGGTGATTTGCCTATTAATCGGGCGGTAATTAGGGTCTTTGGAGATAATGTTCTCGTTAGGGAATAAGCTGCCGTGGTACAGCGATTCGAGAATGTTTGGCATGGGGGCCTCCTTTGAAAGATTTAATCCTCTGAGGATATGAACAAGCGTAGCATATTTGCTAATTATACGTGGTACGCTTAGGCGTAAAGATTAAATCGGAAAACTATTATTTTGTACGAAGTAGATAACCTAAACCATCGCAAGCCCCTACGGGATCTTTGCAGCTTTTTTATAAAACGGTACCCCGTCAAGCCTAATTCGAGCCATATAGGGCATCTGACTAGACCAGGCTAAAGTCCCTGAATATATTGTTATTATTTATCCGATTCGAGGGCTTTCACTAAATGGTGGGGGGAGATCACACTGAGTATCCGTTACAGCATCATCATTCCAACCTATAATCGACACCAGCAGTTGTTGCTCACACTCGCTTCATTTGAAACACAGACCTATCCGAAGCAGCATTTTGAAGTGATTGTGGCTGATGACGGCTCTACAGATGGAACGAGGGAAATGGTCGAAGGCTTCCAAGCTTCCTATCAGCTTACTTATGTATCCCATCCGGAACAACGCGGCCGATCTGCCATTAGAAATTTGGGGCTGCAGCATGCGAAAGGGCTATATATTATTTTCTGCGATGCTGACTTTTTGGTGTTGCCTGAATTCATCAGCACTGTGCGCCGCTATCACCGTAAATATCCCAAAGCCGTGCTTTCTGGTATCCCCCATTCGTGGGACGATGCTTACACCCATTACTACCCTGACTTTTCTCCGGAAGAAAAAGAACACTTTCGCAATACAGTCTCACCATCCAGCTTATGGAATCCCGAATTTGAGATAGCAGCTGACATTATCCCGCTAATCACACCGGAAGATATCCTTCACCACACGGAGGCTTTGTCAAAAGTTGTTTTCACCACAAAGGTTCCACCCGATACGAGACAGCAATTTGCCAAAACGGATATAGCTCCCTGGATGTTGCTCGTCACTCGTTGCGTGGCCATACGGCGCAGCCAGTTGACTCGTATCGGAGGTTTTAATGAACAGTTTGTGCTCTATGGGCTTGAAGACTGGGACCTTGGCTATAGGCTGCATCGGTTGAAAATCCGTTTTCGCAGCATCAAGGAGGTTATTGGATATCACCAGGAGCACCCAACCCACTTGCGAGGAAATGTTTTTAATACGGATAATCTGAGGATCATGTATAAACAATACGGCTTCAATGACTCCTCTTTAAATTTATTCGCCCTCGTACCTCCATCTGAGGATTTAGAGAAATACAAAGAGACGCTGCGCATCTTACGCAGAGGATTCCGCTCTAAGCTAACACGCTCCTCAGCAGTCATGTTGAGAAGAACACTACGGATTGCGGCAAAGAAATTCTATTATCAAAACAATCTCCTAAAGCGCCAAAGGTCATTACGCAGGATAGAAAAGAAAGCAAGAGGCCGAAAAAGCCAAGTCGCCCATGTTCTACGGGAAATGCTGGTAAAAACTCAAAAGCTGGGACAGTGACATTGGCTCTTTTTCAAGGTGCACGTGGGACTTTTCGCAGCTCGCTTTGTTGGGTTGAACAAAAAAGACACCTTGCGGGGTGTCTTCATTTATTATCGAAGGGCGAGGTATAACAAGGCTCACCTTGGAGCCAGTGAAACCAGAATCTGTTACACCGATAATACTGTTTCCGTCGATACAAATGTAAGTGAGCTGCTGTTCGTTGGGTTTAGCTACATAATATTGTGCAGAAAAATTATTTTATTTAAGAGGATATGGCACTTTTTCAGAGGGCCGGGTGTTATAGAGATATACAGCTTGAGGAGGTGTTATCAACGTCGGATGATGTGATGGACTCCAGAGAATTGGAGCAGTTGATCTTCGGGATTCAGAGAGGGAATAGCGGACAGTATGCTCTCATTGTCAGAGCTTTTCAGCAGCCCATCTACGGCTATTGCTGTCGTCTGCTAGGGAACAGGCAGGATGCTGAGGATGCGGTCCAGGAAATACTGGTGAAGGCGTATCAGGCGATTCATCAGTACAAGCCTACTGTACAGTTCTCGGCTTGGCTGTATCGGATTGCCTATAATCATTGCCTGAATCTGCTGCGCAGGCGCAGGCTGCACCGTCAGGTGATGCAGATTTTTCGGCCGGAGACAGTTGTGGGGAGCCCCGAACAAGAGCTGGATGACCGGCTTTACAAACCCTCTTTGGCAGCGGCCTTGGCCAAGTTATCGCTGGAGGAACGTAATCTCTTGATTTTGCGGGTATTCGAGGAGAAGAGTTATGCGGCAATGAGTGAGATCCTGAAGATCAGCCCGAATGCGCTGAACAAAAGAATGAACCGCATCAAGCAGAAAGTGAAGCAGGTCATGGAATCGGAGGAGGAAAAGCTGTGGGACGAACCGCAATCAGCCATGAATACCAAGATATAATTAAAGCCTCAGCTGGTCAAAATCCGCTGGAGGCGATTGATGTAGAAACGCAAGTGATGGAACGGGTAGAGCGGCTTGGACTGGCACGCACTCACCCTGGCGCGTGGAAGGGAAAACTGCGCCAACCTACAGCATTGTTCAGTCTGCTTATGGTATTCCTGCTGCTCTCCGTGACAGCGTATGCTGCTGCGGAATATATTCAGATCCGTAACAGCAGAGGCGAGGTGAAGGTGCAGTACATGGAGCCGGAGCCAGTGCAACAAACGGGCCATTTGGTGAATAACAAGCTTAGGCAGCAGATGGAGGCTAAAGCGCTCGCTTTTGCTAAACCGGGTGAATTGATTGGTTACTATGTCAAAGAGGATGCGGCAAAAGAAGCGGCGGAAGCGTTGAAATTTGTGCATAAGGAACAGCTCCTAACCGCCTATGCGGATTTCTCCGCAGAGATTCGCCGAACTAGAGCACCTATGCTGCCGGAAGCGCCGGAGGGATACTCTTTTCAAAATGGTACCGTTGAACCCGACTTTCCGTATAATTCGCCTATGATGCAGCAGGAACTATACCTGGGAACGCTCAATGAGCTGCGCACTCAAGCGGAACAAGCGACTGGAGGGCAGCAATTGTTCATGAAATCCGTGCCGTGGACAAGTCCGATCTCGGTCAGTGCCTCGTATGCGAAAGACGGCGGGTTCCTGGGGATTTCCGCTCACATGATGCACGGCGGAGACATGAGGGTATGGCAGGGAGCGGAGGAGCAGGCGAACAAAATTACGGTAGCCGGAACAGACGTCATCGTCAATACCATGGGAATAGGGTCGGATAAGCAGCACAACTACCTGACCTGGTATAACGAAAAGTATGATGCATACTTTACGGTTACCAGTTACGGCGACAAAACCCTGAGCGAGGAAAAACTATTGAAGCTTGTGGCAGAGTTGTTGCAGTAAGCTGCTTTTGAGAAATCAGTTACCCACGTAAAAAGACACCCGGAAGGGTGTCCTTTGCTTGCTCCATATGGAGCCAAGGCGTGGATCAGTAAATCGACGGGCCGCGCTTCCCCCGTCAGATTTTTTCGTGAAAGGTTCTGTTAATGACATCAAGCTGCTGCTCTCTCGTCAGTTTAATGAAATTAACCGCATAACCTGACACTCGTATCGTGAGCTGCGGATACTCCTCCGGATGCTCCATCGCATCAAGCAAGGTTTTGGTGTCAAACACATTTATATTGAGATGGTGGCCATCCTTGGCTGTATACCCGTCGAGCAGCGCGGTCAGATTATGGATTCGATCCTGTTCGTTCTTCCCAAGAGCACCCGGAATAATCGAGAATGTATTCGATATGCCATCCAAGGCGTACTCATACGGAAGCTTTGCTACAGAGTTTAATGATGCAATCGCACCTTTCTTGTCTCTGCCATGCATCGGATTCGCTCCCGGGGCGAATGGCTCACCCTTCTTTCTCCCATCCGGGGTATTTCCGGTCAACTTCCCATATACGACATTGGAGGTAATCGTCAGTACAGACATCGTGGTTTTTGCCTGCCTATACGTTGAGTGTTTCTTCAACTTGCGATAAAACCGCTTGACGAGGTCAATCGCGATCTCATCGGCACGGTTATCGTTATTGCCGTAAGCAGGATATTCCCCCTCAACGATATAGTCGACAGCAAGACCGTTCTCATCCCGAACCGGGCGAACGCCTGCATATTTTATGGCACTGAGCGAATCGGTTACGACCGACAGTCCTGCAATCCCGGTCGCCATTGTCCGCATTGTTTCCTGATCGTGAAGCGCCATCTCAATGCGTTCATAACAGTATTTATCGTGCATGTAATGAATTACATTCAAGGTGTTGATATAGAGTTCTGCCAACCATTCCATCGTATGGTCGAAAGCGGCCATCACTTCGTCAAAGTCCAGCTTGTCCGACAGAATCGGCCGCATGGGCGGGGCAATCTGCACTTTCATCTGCTCATCCATACCGCCGTTAATCGCATACAGCAGCGCTTTGGCCAGATTCGCCCGAGCGCCGAAATATTGCATTTGCTTCCCGATCCGCATAGCGGACACACAGCAGGCAATCCCATAATCATCACCAAAATAAGTCCGCATTAAATCATCATTCTCATATTGAAGAGAGCTGGTCTGAATCGTCATGCGCGCACAATATTCCTTGAACTTCTGCGGGAGCCGGGTGGACCAGAGTATGGTCAAATTTGGTTCCGGCGATGGACCGAGCGTCTCAAGCGAATGCAGGAATCGAAAGGTGGTTTTTGTAACTAACGGGCGACCGTCCAGACCAATACCTCCAAGCGACTCGGTCACCCATGTCGGATCGCCGCTGAACAGTGAGTTATATTCAGGTGTCCTTGCAAATTTCACCATGCGCAGCTTCATGACAAAATGATCGACGAGCTCCTGTGCCTCTTGCTCCGTTAACTTCTCCTTCTTCAGGTCACGCTCTATATAAATGTCCAGAAAGGTGGAGGTGCGGCCAAGGCTCATAGCAGCCCCGTTCTGCTCCTTGATTGCGGCAAGATATCCGAAGTACAGCCATTGAAAAGCTTCCTGCGCGGTCTCCGCCGGCTTGGTAATATCGAATCCATAGCTGGCCGCCATCTGCTTCAGCTCCGAAAGAGCGCGAAGCTGCTCAGCGATTTCTTCACGTGCCCGAATTACATCTTCAGTCATCGTGTGTTCGTCGAAGAAGGAGAGCTCGTTTCTTTTGCTTTTAGCCAGAAAATCCGTACCGTATAAGGCTACGCGCCGGTAATCGCCGATAATTCGCCCCCGGCCATACGCATCCGGAAGCCCTGTAATAATGCCGGCTTTTCTGGCGAGACTCATGGCAGGCGAATAACCGTCAAATACACCTTGATTGTGAGTTTTCCGGTAAGTGGAGAAAATATGCTCGATTTCCGGGTCCAGCTCATAACCGTAGGATTCACAAGCATTTTTGGCCATTCGGATGCCGCCGTAAGGCTGAAGAGCCCGCTTGAACGGTTTGTCCGTTTGAAGACCCACGATTACCTCAAGCTCCTTATTCAAATAACCGGGTTCATGCGAAGTTATGCTGGAAACCACCTCTGTATCCATATCCAGGACTCCGCCTTGGTCACGTTCTTGCTTGGCGAGCTCTATGAACTGCTCCCAGAGCTGTTGCGTGGCTTCCGTTATCCCCGCCAGAAAAGACGCATCCCCTTCATAGGGTTCGTAGTTGAGCTGGATGAACTGGCGGACATCGATTTCTTCCTGCCAATTTCCTGATTTAAAACCTTCCCATGCCTGCATCGTGATGCTTCCTCCTTTATTCCATTGTCATGGTTATGGACTGTGCTTAGTATGATCCATCTTGGTAAATATATAGAAGGTACATCAATGGGTAGTATGGGGGATATCGCCACTTTTCACACGGGTCTAAACGGTAGAGGCTGGGAACGGGGATAATAACCCGAATGCAGGTAAAACTGTACTTGTTAAAAACGAGTACAATGTCAGGGAGGGAAAATGATGGCTGTTACAGAAAGCCAAGCAGGAGGCAACGAGAGCATCACCGATAAGAAGCTTACCGCACAGGATGAAGTCAACCGTCTGGTTACACGTGCGAGGGCTTCGCAAGAAGCATACCTGTCCATGAATCAAGAGCAGATCGACCGCATTGTGCAAGCCATGGCACTCGCAGGACTGGATAAGCATATGCTGCTCGCCAAGATGGCGGTTGAAGAAACTGGACGCGGCGTATACGAAGATAAAATCACGAAAAACCTTTTTGCATCAGAATACATTTATAACAGCATCAAAAATAACAAAACCGTCGGGATTATTGAAGAAAATCTTTATGAGAATTTCCAGCGGGTAGCCGAACCGGTTGGCATTATAGCTGGAGTAACGCCTGTTACGAATCCGACCTCTACGACAATCTTTAAAACACTGATCGCCACGAAGACGCGAAATCCCATCATTTTTGCTTTTCATCCTTCCGCGCAGAAATGCAGCAGCGAATCGGCAAAAACGCTGCTGGAGGCAGCAGTAGCAGAAGGAGCGCCGCCTCACTGTGTACAGTGGGTCGAGAATCCGTCGCTCGAAGCGACACAGCTGCTCATGAACCATCCGGATGTAGCCTTGGTCCTCGCCACGGGTGGTTCAGCCATGGTAAAGGCCGCCTATAGTACTGGTAAACCTGCACTTGGCGTCGGACCCGGAAATGTACCTTGTTTTATTGAGAAAACAGCCGACCTCCGACAAGCGGTCACCGATCTTATTCTTTCCAAAACATTCGATAACGGGATGATCTGTGCTTCTGAGCAAGCCCTCATCATTGAGGAACCGGTGTATGACCAGGTCCGCAAATTGATGACGGACAACGGCTGCTATTTTTTAGATCAAACGGAAACAGAAGCGGTCTCAGGTTTGGTAATCACCGGGGAGAAATGTGCGGTCAATGGCGCTATTGTCGGTCAGTCCGCTTACAAAATTGCCGAGATGGCCGGTATTCAAGTCCCTGATCACACGAAAATTCTTATTGCCGAATTAGAGGGTGTGGGAACGGACTTCCCGTTATCCGCTGAGAAACTGAGTCCGGTTCTGGCCTGTTATAAGGTAACCTCTGCCGAACAAGGCATTGATCGTGCAGCGGAAATCGTCACTTTTGGCGGTCTGGGACACTCTTCTGTCATTCACTCTAAGGACAATAAAGTGATTGAGGCCTTCGCGGAAAGGTTACAGACCGGACGTGTGATTGTCAATTCTCCTTCAACACAGGGGGCTATCGGCGATATTTACAACACCAATCTACCGTCACTTACCTTAGGCTGCGGATCTTACGGCAAAAACTCAACCACCTCCAATGTAACTGCAGTGAACCTGATCAATATCAAACGTGTCGCCTACCGGAGGGTAAATATGCAGTGGTTCAAAATTCCGCCTAGGATCTACTTTGAAAAAGGGTCCACACAGTATCTTGAGAAAATGCCTAACATCTCCAAGGTACTTATTGTTACGGACGCCATGATGGTTAAGCTCGGATACGTGGAAAAAATCGAATATTACTTGCGAAAACGCACTAATCCTGTTTCGGTTGAAATATTCGCTGATGTCGAGCCTGATCCGTCTGTAGAAACAGTGGAACGCGGAACCCGCATGATGGAAAACTTCCAGCCCGACTGCATCATTGCACTGGGGGGCGGCTCGCCCATGGATGCGGCGAAGGCGATGTGGCTCTTTTACGAATACCCGGATACCAGCTTCCATTCGCTAAAACAGAAGTTTCTGGACATCCGTAAACGGGTCTACAAATATCCGCGATTAGGGGTCAAAGCCCAATTCGTTGCGATCCCGACAACCTCAGGAACCGGCTCGGAGGTAACTTCGTTTGCGGTAATCACAGATAAAAAAGATGGACATACTAAATATCCGCTTGCGGATTATGAACTGACGCCAGACGTGGCAATCATTGATCCGGAGCTTGTGTATTCCCTGCCAAAAGTAGCGGTCGCAGATACAGGAATGGACGTGCTGACGCATGCCATTGAAGCCTACGTTTCCGTCATGGCCAGTGACTATACCGATGGATTGGCACTGCACGCCATTAAGCTGGTATTCCAGTACCTGGAGAAATCCTTCCATACGGCGGACCCGCTTGCCCGTGAGAAAATGCATAATGCGTCAACGATCGCAGGCATGGCTTTTGCCAACGCCTTCCTTGGCATCAACCACAGCTTGGCGCATAAATGGGGCGGTGAATACCATACGGCGCACGGGCGGACGAACGCGATTCTGATGCCGCATGTTATCCGGTATAATGCCCAGAAGCCGTCAAAATTTGCATCATTTCCGAAATATAACTATTTCATCGCCGATGAACGATATGCAGAAATCGCCAGAATACTGGGAATGGACGCCCGCACCACGGAAGAGGGTGTGAACAGCTTGATTATGGCTATCCGCAAGCTGAACCAATCCCTTGGCATTCCTGAGAAATTCCAGGATCTCGGCTTCGCTCCATCCGATTTCGAATCCAAAGTCGACTATCTGGCCGACCGCGCCTTCGAGGACCAATGCACAACAGCCAATCCCCGCATGCCGCTTGTCAAAGAAATTGCCGACATTTACCGGAATGCATTCTACGGCAGATTTTAATACAATTGCTAAATAAGCCTCTCCTAAGAATGGTGGCACGAAACAACCACCAAAGGAGAGGCTTTTTGTATGAAAAGCAACTACCATCTCGCACTACAATCTGCTCAGAATCGGTTGACTGTTCTTTCAGTTTTGTCCTTCGATGATCCCGCTCTCCAATGCTTTCTGGACGGCTTCTTCCTTGTTGCTTACTCCTAGCTTAATATAGGCCGAGGAGGCGTAGTTTCTGACCGTGCCGTCTGACAAATACAGCTTGGACGCTATCGTCTTGTACCGGAGCCCTTTGGCAACAAGCTGCAATATTTCTATTTCCCTGTTAGTCAGATCATAGTCGTTGGTGGCTTTCAATGGCGTTGAGTCGACGCTCTTATCGAGCTTCTTGAATATTTCGTGGGACATTCCTCGATCGATTAATGTACCGCCTCTGTGAACAAGCCGTATGGTATCGGCCAGCTCTAACGGTTCGGCTGATTTTAGCAGGAAGCCGTCCGCACCGCTGCGCAGTAAGTCCAACGCTTGCTCCGCATCCTGAAACGTCGTGATAATCAATACGCGAATATGCGGCCATTGCTGCTTGATCATTTTGGTTGCCTCGGCTCCATTCATGCGTGGCATATCCAAATCCATTAGCACTACGTGAGGCTGGAGGCGTCCGCACAGGTCGACGGCTTGTTCGCCATCCTCTGCCGAGCCGACTACCTTCAAGTCTTGGTACTTGTCGAGCAGCAACTGCAGACCTTCCCGGATAAAAGGTTGGTCGTCGACGATCATCAGCTGAATAAGGTCGTTCTCCATTTCCGCTTGTCGCGGCAACGTACAGGTGACAAGCGTACCGTCCCCTGGTTTCGTATAGACGAGCACTTGACCTTGCAAATTCATGGCTCGCTCCTTCATCGCGTTCATGCCGAAGCCCTCCTGCCATTCTTCCATCCCTCTTCCATTGTCGTGCACCTCCAATCTTGTATCTTGGTGCCCAAATTGCAAAGAAACGGTGATATCCGTCGCCTGACCGTGACGAACTGCATTCGTAAGCGACTCCTGCAAGCAGCGAATGAACGCCATTTTCGCTTGTCGGGACAGTCGGGACTCCTCTCCGAACGCACGAAAGTTTACCTCGACCCGGGCATGCTCCTGAAATTCATCTCCAAGCTTTTGGAGAGACTGGACCAAGGAAAGCGACGGCTCTGAAGACTCCATTTGATGCAAGTAGCCCCTCACCTCCTCTGTACTTTTGCGGCCCAACTCAAGCAAGGAATCCAGCCTCTGTATACCCTTTTCAGTAGCAAGCTCGGACCGGAACGCTTCCATTCCCATGATGATGGAAGTATATGCATGACCGACAGTATCGTGAAGCTCTCTCGACAGCCTGTTTCGTTCTTCTGCCAGCGTAATACGCTCGATTTGGGACATATATTGCTCAAGCACCGCGTTTTGCTTACGGATCGTTTCATTTTGCCGATGATTGACGGTCAATAAATGAAAAGCGAACCCCATCACATAAGCAAGTCCGTAGTAGATTACCATGATCCAATAGCTGTAATTTGGCGAAACAACATAAAAAATTCCGGGTATTACCAGGACCGTTGCAGGTGCCGTCCAATGATAGGACAGACGAGCGCTATTCGCTGCGATCAGAAAGACGGATACAAGAAATGAAGGGAAAGCTTCTGGAAACAACGAGGTTAAATGTACGCATAGCCCGCCAAAGAGTAGTATCTCTGTGAATAAATAATATTTGTAGTTAAGCTGCAAGCAAGCCCAGGGAATGAAGAAAGCGGCAATCTCCCAAAAAATAACGATCCCTAAAGGCAGTACTAGACCTTCCTGAAATCTGATCGTCGTAAGAATGAGCGAAACGCTAGTAATAACGCGGAGCCCAAGCATAATCCAATCATACCAAAACCATTTTTTGATCATTTCCAGCAATTCCTTCAACCCCTAAGCAGCTATCTGTTTTTTTCCTATAGTATTATAACCCAAACCTTTGAACAGTGTGTAATTGGCTGTTTACGCTCCGTCACCTGCATAAAGGCCAAAAAAATAGTTATCGGTCAAGCTGTTGAATCATGGTGCGCGTATAGCCTCCGAATGTTTTCGCCAACCGTTCACTCAACTTGACGCTTATTGCGGCAAGCACCGCTCCCAGAACCATGATAAGGAGTGATTTCGCAAAAGTATCTACTTGCATGAAAATGACATTCATATCGATGTATCGATACAAAATTGGTGCCAGCAGGAATGCAACAGGTGTTAAATAGAGAACGGCTACGCTGACGAGACTGACAAGTCCGATCACCAACTTCTGCATTAACCAAAAGACGGCGAGCCAATTGCGACGATCCGTTAGTTCTAATTTGGCATGAACCCAAATCGATGCATCCGTTGTTATTTTTTTGTCGTAAGGTGCTGTCGTAATATCTGTATAAATTTTCGTCTGCGTGCGTTCGAATTGGATGAAGGTTGTCGTAGTTCGCAATACTCGTGTAAATAGTGGAATACCGATTCCTATAAGTGAAAGACCTAAACTGAACGACAGTGCTACCATATAAAAGCAAAAGTAAAACAAGCCTGTAACGAAAGTTAATAATAAAAAACAACCATTTTGGATGAAACCTGATTTCATAAGGTTCATCACTCCTCTCCGTGAAATTGCGGTATTGTATGGTTTGGCTTCTTCCGTCAACAACGGTTTTCTATAGGTGAATCAGCTCCTCTTTAACAAATAGGTTGGTGCGGTTGCTTACTGCCCGATACTAACCGCACAGCTGTCATCTCCGCCAGTGACAACATGTCATCATTTTCTTTGTGATATGTTGGCGCTGATCAATACGAGCGAGCATTGCATGTCACATGAAATAGTGAAGATTTGTAACTAGCTTAAATGATTGTGAGTGAATGACAATTGGGCTACTGAAGACGACCCCGTATGCTGGTATGCAGAAAGAGTCGTACTTCAAAAAAATCCAAGAGGTGAATACCATGAACAATAGAAGGAAAATGATTTACGGTGGAGTTGCTGTAATGCTAAGTGCAGCGACTCTAACTGGAGGCTGCAGTAATGGACCAGCTGAAAAGTCGGATCAAATAGGAACAACCCAAACCGTTGAGACAGCTCAAATATCTCAAAACAGTATTGCAAAATCACTTCAATTACAGGCGAAGCAACTGAAGACGTCAGATCCAAAACAACCATTGGATGATTTAAAACCGCTAAAAGACATGATAGGGAAGGCAAATTATGTTGGTTTAGGGGAGGCTACTCACGGAAGTTCGGAGATTTTTATGATGAAGCATCGACTCGTGAAGTATTTGGTCACTGAGCTAGGATTTACTAATTTTGGAATTGAAGAAGATTGGGGCAACGGTTTGAAGCTGAACGAGTATATCCAAACGGGTAAAGGCGACCCTAGGGAGTTTTTGAAGCTGTTGTACCCAACGGATGAGATCGTCGCTATGGTAGAATGGATGCGGGAATACAACTCTGATCCTGCAAATAAAAAGAAAATTCAATTCATCGGACTCGACTTAAAAATGCTGGATCAAAGTGTCTTCGATAAAGTGATCAACTATGTAAAGGAGCATCATCCTGATTTGCTGCCCGAAGTGGAGCAAAGCTACAAAGAGTTGTCATCGGTGGCAGGTAATCTACAGGAATATATGAAGCTGACTACTGAAGTGAAAGAAAAGCATATGGCGAATGCGCAAAAAGTAGTCAAACTACTTGAAGACAAAACGAAGTTGAATAATGAGACGGATTCACACGAGCTAGCTTGGGTGAAAGAAACGGCTAAGGTGATAGAGAATTTTACGAAGATGGTGATTCCGGCTGACTATCCGAGCATGGTGAAGCTGCATGATCAGTATCTAGCCGAGCACGCTGTTTGGGCTCAAGAAAAATTGGGCGGCAAAACGATGATTTGGGGGCACAATATTCACATCGCTAAAGGTGTTATCACTGAGAAGATGTATCCTAAAGTCGCCGGGGAGTTTCTGAAAGAACGTGTAGGTAGTCAATATGTAGCCATTGGCTCCACCACCACGGAAGGCAAATTTACAGCATTTATATCACTCAGTGAAAATAAGATTGCAGCGGATACCATTCAGAAGAACGAGAACAGCTCCAATCATATGCTTGGACAAGTTCATTACGATCAGTTCCTGTTAGATCTTCGCAAATTGAATGGAGCCGCGCAGCAATGGGTAAAAGAAAAGCAGCCATTCTTTGATGGTGGTGCACAGATCATTCCTAACGTACCGCAATATGATGATGATGTCTCCCTTCAGGAGCAATTCGACATTTTGGTTCATATTCAAAAAACGACCCCTTCACATATCAAGTAATCTGAAATAAAAGGACAATCCCTTAACTTGTTACCAGGATGGGGGATTGTTTACGTTTGGTTTGCCGTTCTCTTCGATTGTCTTGGGGGCGTGCATCTCGTGAGATTCATGATTACAATGTCATATCTCTACGTTCAGTTTCGCCCTTAGTATCCTTATAAGCTCCTTTGCAGACTCAATGGCTTGTTCCAATGAATAGACTAATCGATCTGTCACTGAAATAATGTCTTCATGATCTTCTGGTGTGTCGAGCACTTTCTTAATATTAAGATTAGTCCACCTCATGTTCTCTGCTTGATTCATCAACCGAAGGATTGCACTTATCGAATAATGTGCCGTCCTTAAGGTCCGAATAATTTTCAATCGTTTTATTTCATTTTCTGTATATGCCCGGGAGCCATTGGAAAGTCTATGGACTGTTATTAATCCATTGCGTTCCCAATTTCGAATCACTTCAGTGGAGAGATCCAGAACCCGAGCAGTCTCTTTGCGTGTATACGTTGGAGTAGGTGTAGATTTTATTCCACATATCCACTGCTCCGAAAGTTCAATAGCTTCTAGCGCCCGGTTATATTCTTTTTCTAGATGGGACAAATAGGCTTGTGCATATTCTAGTGCTTGAGTAAAATCTGCTTTACCGCTAGCTTCAACTATGGCTCTAGCCTTTGCCCGAATGAGCCCTTGAACAATTTCACAACGAAAAGCGATTCTAGCTATTTTTAGTTGAAATAAATGCAAGTCGGAATACATGCGGTAGCCATTCACACCTCTCGGAACAGCAGAGATATATCCCCATTCTTCATAAATCCGTACAGTGTTGGGATGTACCCCGACAATTGCTGCAATTTCTTTGGTTTGGTACATCCCTCTCAACCCTACTTCCACTTAAAAAATTTGAATGACCCAACCAAGCTGATCACAGTAACAATGCCTAGAATCAAAAATGGCACTGTCATCCCCTCAGTTTCTCTACCTGTGCTTACCAGCTTTAATAAATGAATCCCATGTGACAGGGGTAATATATCCATTATCCATTGAACGAAGCGTGGCATCACTTCATATGGAATGGTCGCACCTGAGAACAATAACATCGTAAAGTACGCAATAGAACTCCACATATTAGCTGCTTTTTGATCAGGTACGACACTACCAATTAAAGTGCCAATACTGTACATGGCTAAAATAACAAAGGCATATACGCTCAAAAATATAAGCCAGGAACCTACTATTTGATAATCAAAAAATAAATAATATACGAGAGTAACACCCATAAATGAAACAAGGGCAGAGGAAAGCTGAATGATACCTTGGGCGAATAAAATCTGTAAAGGTGATACCGGTGTCACTTGGAACCGTTTCAGAATCCCCCGATGCCGGTAATCAGCAATGGTTAACGGTAGCCCCATTACGCCCGTTGCAAGCACACCAATAGTGATAACGGCTGCGTAAGATAATTCAAAATTAGATGAGCCTGCCGATGCATCTTTACTAAGCACGTAACCAAACAAAGCCGCCAAAATGACCGGAAAGCATATACCGAAAATTAAAATATCAATGCCTTTCCATACCAGCTTACCTTCTATTTTCAAGAGCGTAAACATTGTGCTCATCCCCAGTATTCCTCCTCGCCGGCCAAAAATAAATATGCGTCTTCGAGCGTTGTTTTCCCGCTAACGACTAACGCTTCCTGAATAGTTCCATGAAAAACGGTTTGACCCTCCCGCAGAATTAATATCTCATCACATAATGCTTCAACCTCATCCATGTAATGAGATGTTAGTACAATCGCCAAACCATTTCCCTTCATTGTTGCGAGCTGCTTCCACAGCATACGACGTGCCTTTGTATCAAGCCCTGTCGTCAGTTCATCCAAAAACACTAGTTTCGGTTCTGGAATTAGGGCAAGGAGTACGGCCAGCCGCTGTCGCTCCCCACCAGAAAGTAATTTAACCAGTTGCTGTTCCTTATCTGCCAGCCCAAAGGTTTGTAGTAAAGCAGGTAAGTCAGCCGTTGTTTTATAGAGTGATCGCCATTGTTCACATGCGTCGGAAACGGTTAGCTTATCTTGGAAATTGGTTTCTTGAAACTGCACCCCTACTTGTTCAAATATCTCCTTTCGATTGCGTATTGGTGACTTACCAATGATAACAAGCTCATCAAAAGTGCTCTTTTCAATACCAAGCACTGCAGCAATGGTTGAAGATTTCCCTGCCCCGTTAGCACCTAGTAATCCAAAGGCTTGCCCCGGCTTTACTTCAAAGCTAATGAGATCGACAGCCTTTTTCTGACCGTAAGTAACGGTTAAATTTCTAACCTGTAATACCATGTTCTAACCTCCTAAATAAGTCTTAGGACGTCAGTATAACAAATGGTCTATGGGGTGGTGTCTTACTGGAGGGTTTGAAACCAAGCAACTTGCTAAGATAGCTATCGTGAAGTTGATTTTCTTAACTTATCCGGTATTGGGATATGCCTTATGGACTCCAACGGATGATACAGCAGCATCCATGGACCTGAAAAACGCATAACCTCCTTGATTTTTTGACGGTAAACCGGTGTATAACAATGAATAGAGCACTTCGCACAAGCCGTTTTCTCTTCACCAAATTTGCAGTGGGATAGTCTTTTCATAGCATACTCATTTACGTTCTGACATTCCTCACAGAGCTCTTTTTTATGATGTTTTTTCTTACAATATATACCGATCATTTTTGAAACAATAACTTTTTCTTTGCGGATTTTAGGGCCATCGTTCAACTGTTGCTCTGCTCCTGTTCTCATATAATGAAGCCTCCTTGACTTTTAATTGGGCTGCTCGAGATTTAGCAACTATACATAGTGAGTGGAACAGGCTCTCCACTTGGCCGTTATCTGCGATCAACCTCACTTGATTTATATGATCCTATTTTAGCAGAACGATTTCACTATGGGCGTAACTCTAAAATCTCACTTCACCGTTTTGTTGAATGAATTCCTCGCTTGAATTAAATCCTGCTACTGAATGAGGATAACGCCTTTTGCCCATGCTGGGCGTACCCATACAAAAAAGCGACCAATGAAGGTCGCTTTTTCTCATACATCATAGGAGCCGAACCGTGAATAAGCAAACTCACAATTCACGGCCCTTCGATAAGTGTTAGTTCAATGAATCTAAGAGATCCTTAATCTGTGGATTAAGGGATAATGTATTCAGAATAATCGTTATTGCTTCCGCACGTGTAGCCTTACCATGAGGATTAAAGGTACCATCGTTCATCCCATTGACAATACCCGCTTTAGCTATATCCTTAATGGCTTGGGCAGCATAGGAGCTTGCATTGGATAAATCCGTAAAATCGCCCCTGGAATCATCTTTGTTCACATCACTCAAGTTTACAATACGTGTTACAAGAACAGCTATTTCTTCACGGCTGATCGCTTGGTTCGGCCGGAATGTTCCGTCTCCATAACCACTAAGAACCCCTGCACCAACCAGCTCTTCAATCGCTTCTTTTGCCCAATGACTGCTAATATCGCTCACAGCAACTGAATGGCCAGTAGTAGCGCTCATATCAAATACCCGGGAGATAAGCATTGCGAACTCCGCACGTGTGATATTGCCATTAGGCTTAAACTGTCCGTTCTCATAGCCGCGGATAAAATTAAGATTTACGAAAGTTTCTATTGTCTTTTCGGCCCAGTGTCCTTTACTATCAGCCAAATCATTCTTAACACCTGCTTTGATAGCCTCCGCTACCTTAGACCCGATAGCTGAAACTAAGCCCACTTCATCAATAATACTGCTGTTGAATGCATTATCAGCTGGTGTTGGTGTTGGTGTTACTGTTGGTGTCGGTGTTGGTGTCGGTATTACTGTTGGTTTTGGTGTTGGTTCACTGGGTGGCACGACTAGCGCCACAGCATTGGAAGCTGCAGAGGCTGTACCACTACCCAGAGCATTTACCGCCTTCACCGTAAAGGTATATGTGACTCCGTTGGTCAGTCCCTCTACCGTAATCGGACTTGCTGTGCCCACTGCCGTGATATTTCCCGGCGAGGATATAACTTCATAATTCGTTATCGGACTGCCTCCATTAACTGACGGTATATCGAAGCTAATCGTAGCTCGCCCATTGCCAGCTGTTGCCGACACATTTGTTGGAGATGCTGGAACGGTGACAGGTATTGCACTCAC
Source organism: Paenibacillus sp. P3E (assembly GCF_001909045.1). Lineage (NCBI taxonomy): Bacteria > Bacillati > Bacillota > Bacilli > Caryophanales > Paenibacillaceae > Paenibacillus > Paenibacillus sp. P3E. Next base: position 19,069 of record NZ_LVWH01000210.1, read on the forward strand.
TTCATTGGAAGCAGCACTGTCTCCCCCCGGATTCGTTGCCTTAACAACAAAATAGTAAGGGGTACCATTCTCCAGCCCTGTTACATCATAGCTGTATGTTGAACTGCTTACCGTAGCTTCTTCCGCTCCATAAGCCCCGGAAGTCGTACTTTTGTAAATTTTATACCCTGTGGAGCCGTCAATTGAATTCCAAGTAAGGCTTACTTTCGAATTACTCGCCGTAACAGGCAGTAGTACAGGTGCTCCTGGCACTGGAACTTGCGGCGTTACGCTGACTTCATTTGAGCTACCGCTTGAACCTCCAGGGTTGCTTGCCTTGACAACGAATATATACGTTGTTCCGTTCGTCAGGCCTGTTACCGTGTAGGTGTAGGTTGCACCACTCACTGTTGCTACAGGGGTAGGATCGTAGGAATCCCCAGCAGTTCGCGAGTACAGAGCGTAGCCGGCTGCTCCTTGAGCACCATTCCAGCTTAGTGTCGCTTGTCCATCACCGGCTGCCGCCGCAAGTCCTGTTGGTGCTGCCGGGGCTGGCATCTGCGGAATAGCACTGACTTCATTTGAGCTACCGCTTGAGCCTCCGGCATTGGTTGCCTTGACAACGAAATTGTACGTTGTTCCGTTGGTCAGGCCTGTTACCGTGTAGGTGTAGGTTGCACCACTCACTGTTGCTACAGGGGTAGGATCATAGGAATCCGCAGCAGTTCGCGAGTACAGAGCATAATCGACTGCTCCTTGAGCACCTTTCCAGTTTAATGTCGCTTGTCCATCACCTGCTGTCACCGTGAGTCCTGTCGGTGCTGCCGGGGCTGGCATCTGCGGAATAGCACTGACTTCATTTGAGTAAGCACTATTGACGTCATTTTTACTAGATTTAACCGCAAAATAATAGGTTTCCCCGTTCGTCAGTCCTGCAATTGTTGCAGTTGTTCCAGTGAGATTGGCTACCGGAGTGACGTCATATACACCTGGTGCAGATCCTTGATAGACGTCATAGCTCGTTGCATTCGATACGCCGCTCCAGTTCAACGTCACTTGGCTGTCTCCTGCTGTAGCCGTTAATCCAGTTGGCGCTGACGGAATATCGGAGTACAATGCAAACTCAGTAATATCCGGGAAAAGTGACCATGCTGTAATCGTTACCTTCACATATCGTGCACTGACAGGTTGAGGTAATGTTCTAGAGAGCTTAACATTCGTATTTCCGGACACTGTATCTACTTCAGCCCACGTTAAATCATCATTGCTTATTTCAAGCTTGATCGCACTATTGTACCGACCAGTCAATGTTTCTACAGCGTACTTATTAAATTGTGTTACTGAACCTAAGTCAACCTTAAGCCAAGGAGGTGTACTCGTATTTGCCGGTCCCCATTCCGATCCTGAATTGCCGTCAACTGCATAGCTTGCATAAGCATAGCCACCCCATACACTACTGGCTGTCGCTGTTTTATTTAATGCTAAGTTAGTGCTGCTGGCGCCTGCATACACAGGAATCGTTCCTACCAGAATAAATAATGCCAATAACAAAACCATACTTCTTTTAATCATATACCTCTTTCACTCACCCTTCTAGTTTTCAATGATAATGGTCTTCTTTATGAGGCATCCTGCTCTCCTACATAAGATTCTCCATAATTCGACATAAAGTGATTTTATCAGATAATCCCAATAAAATCCTTATAAAATACGTATATCAAAAAATAAAATGTTTGGTAGATCACCATAGCACCATAGGCAAGAGAGATAGCAATATTCATCTGAAGTGGAAGGGTGTATTGAGCTAGAAAAACACTCAATATTTTGTTGTTTTTTTCTTAAATATGGGGTTATAGACTAACTGAAACTATCTTATAATAAAATTGGGATTGGATATTATACCCATTTGTGAACGCGCGTTTACAAAGGGCCAGTTAACCACTTTAATAGGAGGAATGGTTATGCAATATGGTTATTTTGATGAAAAGAACAAAGAATATCTCATTACAAAACCGAATACCCCTGCACCTTGGGCGAACTACCTCGGATCGCCGGAATACGGCGCCATCATTTCTGGCAACGCAGGAGGCTATAGCTTTGTAAAATCCGGAGCAAACGGGCGGCATATAAGGTACCACTTCAACTCCAAGGACGAACCGGGACGCTACATTTACGTGAGAGATCTGGAGAACGGGGATTATTGGTCCGGCTCCTGGCAGCCGGTGGGCAAGGATCTGGAACAGTACAAATCTGTGTGCCATCATGGAACCGGATACACGAACATCGTCTCGGATTATGACAACATTCATACAGAATCATTATATTACGTGCCGCTGAACAGATCCTACGAAGTATGGCGCATGAAGGTCCGCAATGATGGCTCCAAGGCCCGGAAGCTGGCACTCTTCGGATTTGTCGAATTCACCAACGATAACAATTACGAACAGGATACCGTGAACCTTCAATACACTTTGTTCATTTCACGGACCTATTACAACAACAATAAGATTCTGCAAGTGATCAACGAAAACACACCAGAGGAGCAAAGCTGGAGATTTTTCGGCGCTGCAGGTGCGGAGGTAACCGCCTACGATGGCGACCGGGATACATTTCTCGGCGATTACCGCAGTTACAGCAATCCGTCCTCCGTGGAAAAGGGCCAATGTGCCAATTCGCTGAACTATAACACCAATGCCTGCGGTGCCCTGCAGATCAACGTAGATTTGCAGCCAGGAGAAGAGAAGGAAATTGTATATCTCCTCGGACAGTATGACGAGAAAGGCGCGTCCGAAATTCTTAGCCATTATAATGATTTGTCCGTTGTTGACAAGGAGCTCGAAGAGCTGAAGACATTCTGGCACAGTAAGCTTAACCGCTTCCAGGTCCAGACACCAAGCGACAATCTGAACAACATGATCAACACTTGGAATGCATATCAATGCTTCATCACTTTCATCTGGTCACGTGCGGCCTCCTTCCAATACTCCGGTCTGCGTAACGGACTCGGCTATCGGGATACCGTGCAGGATATTCAAGGCATCATTCATCTTGATCATGAGATGGCACTTGAGCGTCTGCGGCTGATGATCTCGGCTCAGGTCTCCAACGGCGGCGGTCTGCCGCTCGTAAAATTTAACCATAACCCCGGACATGAGGGCACGCCCGACGATCCGGAATACGTGCGTGAGACCGGTCATCCTCATTATCGTGCCGACGATGCCTTATGGCTATTCCCGACCACCATCAAGTATTTGAATGAAAGCGGTAACTGGGACTTCACGGATGAAGTGATTCCCTATTCAGACCAAGGCGAAGCCACGGTTTACGAGCATCTGCGCCAAGCCCTTCAATTCAGCCTGGATCGAATGGGTGCCCACGGTATGCCTGTCGGTCTTCATGCGGACTGGAACGATTGTCTGCGCCTTGGAGCTAAGGGAGAGTCACTATTCGTCGCCTTCCAACTGTACATGGCCTTCAAAGTTTTCATTGAAATCGCACAAAATAAAAGCAAGCCTGACGACGTAGTGTGGGCACAGTGCCTGCTCGATGAGCTCGATGAAAACATTCAGAAGCATGCCTGGGAGAATGATCAATTTGTCCGCGGCTTTACAGAGGATAACTATACGATCGGCTCCTGGGAGAACGATGAGGCAAAAATCTGGCTGAATCCGCAAAGCTGGTCCGTACTAAGCGGTGCCGCCCGCCCGGATCAGGCGAAGCTCTCCATGGACAAAGTGTACGAGAATCTGCGTACCGATTATGGCACCATGCTATTCTATCCGCCATTCCGGAAATATGGTTTGCCCGTAGCACTGATGGCCCTTTTCAACCCGTCAACCAAAGAAAATGCCGGCATCTTTAGCCAGCCGCAGGGATGGCTCATTCTGGCGGAAACGATGATCGGCAACGGTGAACGTGCGTTCGAGTATTTCTTGAACTGCAGCCCAGCTAGCATGAACGATAAAGCCGAAATCCGCAAACTTGAGCCTTACGTGCATGGTCAGTTCGTTGAGTCTAAAGATAGCCCCTATCAAGGCCGGGCACATGTCCACTGGCTCACCGGAACTGCCTCGACCGTGATGGTCTCTCTAGTGGAGGGCATCATGGGAGTACAACCGCAGATCGATGGCCTTCGGATCAATCCGTGCGTGCCCTCCGACTGGACAGACTTCTCCATGGTGCGGGAATTCCGCGGATTGAAGCTGAACATTCAGGTGGAGAACAAGAACAGCGTACAAAAAGGAGTTACCCATATCGTCATTAACGGTGAGCAAATTCAAGGTAACCTAATTCCTCTCACCAAAATGCAGGCAGAAAACACCGTACGGGTTATCATGGGGTAAGACCTTTTAATAAGGATAAACAAGTGCCCTTATAGTTAAAAAAACAGCGGCAGTCCAGGACTTTGTTCTCGCGTCCAGGGTTGCCGCTGTTTGTATTATTGGATCAGTTTGGTCACTGACTTTATGAGTTCGTTTTTTACCATAATTTTTGCAATGTTGAGCTAACCTCCTGATCAGAATCACTGATCATTAAGGACCTTGTTCGTCCACTCTTTCATAGTGTAGCTTGCTGGTTTAAACACACATCGAGAATCCACGGCCATGGACCGTAGCCCGCTTCTACGTTGATGTGACCCATTTTAGGCAACATAACGCAAGGGACCCCTAAATCTAAATATTGAGAAACATCTTCTACCGAACAATAAGGGTCTGTTGAGGATAAAACAAACAGCGCCTTTTCCGCCACCGTTGCAATCTCAGCCAAGTTATCCGGTACAGGGAAAAACGTCATCACAGGCTCATATTTCAAAAATGGCGAAGGCGGTGCTACCAGAATCGCTCGCTGAATTTTTCGTTTCGGATGTGAAGTCGCATAGTGAAACCACATAATGCACGCTAAACTGTGAGCTACAACGATTACTTCTTCCTCCTGCGGAATTTCTTCAAGAACAGAAGATAAATAGTCAAGCCAAATATCCTTATCGGGCTGATCCTTGTCTGGAAAATCAGGAAAATAGACTTGTTCACCTTGCTTCACCAGCTCTTGCTGTAACCATCTTTGCCAATGATCGGGTCCACTGCCGCCGACGCCATACAAAAGAAGAAAACTTCTACTCATGATAACCATACCTCCACAATAGTCGTATAAAATTATGATTGCATCCTTCTCGATTCTGCTAAACCTTGTATTCTTCTTGTTTTAGATAAATGTCATTATACAGTAAAGCAAATTGAAATAATTCATATTTTACATGAGTAGATGCTCATGACATGTACACAAGTGGCCTCTCCCCCAACTTAACTTTAACCCAGTCGGCGAACTAATAAATAAAGTATCCATAATCGAACAAGAAACGGCTACCGAGAAGGGGATTGAGATCGGCACAATTCTCATCGCCGAAGGTAATTATCACTGTTTACGTGACGGCCAAAGCCTCCCGTCTCCGTATAGGCTCAGTGAAACCCACTGTATCTATTAACCGTAAGCCTCAAAAACCACATCATAGTAAGCTTAATAACCGCCACGACTAGTCCAAACAACTGATAAAACGAAAAAAGACACCGGTTAAGGTGTCTTCACTGATACTCCATATGGGGCCGAGGGGATCCGAACCCCCGTCCGAAGATAACGGCACATAAGTTTCTACGAGTGTAGTTACAGTTTTGATGTCACACTAGAAGCCCTCTAGGCGAGATACTTCTTGGCGGATGCAGTTAGTAAGTAGTCGAACCCCGCCTCTTATGAGCAATAGAAAGGGAGCATCCGCTGATAGGATGCTCCCACGTTCTTTACTTTCTCAAAGCATTGATCTCCTGTTCTGTTAATCCAGTGGCCTTTACAATGGTCATTATGTCCAGATTCAAGTCAAGCATATTCTTCGCTACTTCCTTTATACCTGCCAACTTAGCACTTCCCAGCATGGAGGCCTCATCGTGCAAATACTTCTGTCTGGATTCATACAACCGTCTGGCCTCTGAATCCTGACTCAAATATTGCAAGGTATCCATTGCCTTCTCCAATCCTGGCTCATTCATCTTCAGCACCTCCCATTGTGATGTATCCGCACCTTTCAGAAACAACAGCCAATTAATCAATCCACCTTCAGACGGAACACTACGTTCATCCAGCTTCGGCAACTCCAAGAAATGAACCTCTATGTCGTCAATCAAGGATAACCCTGTCCGGTCTTCCCGCAAATGAAATACGTTATGATATTGCTCATTCTTCAAGAACGAATAATTCAAAATGTTGATCGTCACGCATTTCTTCAACTTTGGATACTTCTCACCCTCACTGAGTTGACTCGCATACCGTTTGCTCCAATAAAAGAGTGTTCTTTTCTCTATGTCGTACTTATTAAACAGCTGCATCTCTATATCAATCAGTTTTACCTTCAGAAGTCTTGGCATAAACATCAAAGATGGATTGTTTGTCGAGCGGATCGTCTTTATCCGTATAAGGATTCATCAGAATGATCTCAGTCAGCGGCGGCTCGCCAGCTTCTGTGAAAATGCGGTTAAGAAACGCCAGCAGCACATCCTTATTGTTCTCGCTGCCAAATATCCGTTTGAATACAAAATCCACACGCGGATCCAACAATTCCATCAGCATCAGCTCCATTCGTTATTATTATATCATCTTTCAAGGAAACTGAGCTTTGAGGGAATAACTAATAACGAAAAAAAACACCCCTAAAGGTGTCTTCAATGATACTCCATATGGGGCCGAGGGGATCCGAACCCCCGTCCGAAGATAACGGCACATAAGCTTCTACGAGTGTATTCACAGTCTTGATGTCACCCGAAACACTCCTCTTTAAACGTGCCGTGCGGCTTTCATTTATTTGATTGGAATATATATTCCCAACTCACAGTCGGAATGGCCGGCTTTGAATTCATAATACTCAATGGTATCCAGTTCAGCTAACTCATAGCCTGATTCAGGTAACCAAACTCCGTATATGAACTGGTATGTGTCTTTTAAGTGCTGGATGGAATCTTGATGTGAAAAGACCGCATACTTTGAGCTTGGAATCCTTCTACTTATCATTCCTGAAGGAATTTGCTTAGATGGAACAACTTCCGTGCAAGCGATATAGGAAAATTCATTTTCATCTGTGATATCTGGATAATATTCGCATATTCCTAAACGGTCTTCCGACAAGGACAGGCATTCAATCTCTGGCCATCTTTCATTAAAAGCAGTCCACAGTTCTGTTATCATGCCAGGCCCTGGCAGTACCATCGCTTGGAGACCCATAACTTGAAATTCTTTTTTGTACACAACCTTTGTATGAACCGATAAAGAAGACAGGTTTGCTCGTTTTTTGTTTAAGTACTGGTCTATATTTGCTTTTTCGTAAAGAACAATAACATCCTTGTCTCTTCTGTACCTGCCCGGTGTAATTCCGAACTGTTTCGTAAAAGCACGGCTATAGGTTTCTTGTGATTCAAAGCCATACTCCATGGCAATCTCAATGATCCGTTTCTCGCCGGCAAGCAATTCAATGGCACTCTGACTTAATCTCCGTTTACGAATATATTCCTTCACCGATTCCCCAACCAAGCCTCGAAAAATCCGATAAAAATGAGTCATTGAAAAAAATGTCTGCTCCGCAATAATATTCGGACTTAAATCTTCTGTTAGGTGTAGTTCAATAAAATCAATTGTTTTCTGAACCTTATCGTAATAATCCATCTCATCATCCAGTTCTATTTAGCATATTTTTCTTTTATCGGCAGCCAGAACTCATAACAATTCCCTTTATTTATTTTAGGAGCCGGGTAGGCTTCTATTTCTGGTACATTTGCATGAACATATGAAGAATTAGGGAGCCATTCTCCAAATGCATACAGTTCAGCCTCAATTAGGGCTTCGACGGTTGCTCCGTAATTTTCAAAGATTGCCCACATCGAAGCAGGCACCGTATACTCCTCCAAGTCCCAGCCCTCTGGGGCATAATCACTCTCCGTAGCGACATAAAACCAAAAGCTTCTATTATCCGGGTCATTTTCTACCCTTGAAACACCTATGGAATAGCTATTCGTAACTGTATCCTCAAGATTATTATGGCTATTTCGGAACAACTCCGTCAAACCCTCTTGTCTGCATTTTTCCCAAAATTGACCGAACATTTCGTTATCCTGTTCTACCCACGTTCTACGTCCATAAATTTTGAATTCTGATTTGCTTTCTATTCTCACATTTACCACGAAATCGACTCCTTTCTTGTTTTATAACCGAAGTATATCTATTTGATCCGACTCTTTTTTGATATTTCTTACCCAATTCGTCTGCACGGGTTAAGTTATGCGGCTGTGAAATGAGGCAATCTACACAAGTACGCTTTGTTGCACCCAACATAAGTACTGATTTAGCAATTGCATAGAAAGATTTGAGTTCCTTGAGTAACAAATAATTTGACTATATGACAAAAAAATACACCGGTTAAGGTGTCTTCTACTTTACTCCATATGGAGCCGAGGGGAGTCGAACCCCTGTCCGAAGATCAAGGCATATAAGTTTCTACGAGTATAGGCACAGATTTGATGTCACCCGAGTATCGCCCCGTAACCGGTTATACGTTGGGTAAGCCTGATTATCTTCTTCTGCTGACCCCAGGCGGAGACCAGACAGCGTATCCCACTACTTGTTAGCCCCTATCCCTGTCACATGGGCGATGCAGGATGTGCTTACTAGCGCTTAGCATATTTACGTTAAGTACTCCACAATGTATAATTGTTATAACAGTTAAATTTGATAATAATGAGGATTTCTAATGAAAAGAGTGGTTGAAATGGAACGAAAAGTTACAAAGTTTGGGAACAGTTTAGGCATAACAATGACTGATGCTCTGAAACAAATAGGGCTGGATCAAGGGGATACCGTTCTTATCGACGTAAACCAGTCTACTGGAGAAATCATTATCAGAAAATCAACAAAGGTGTCGCTTCCCAATGGGATTAGTAAAGATTTCATGGATTCTTTGGCGGATGTCATTAATAAATACGATCAGACATTACAAGGTCTCAAAGACAGATGACCCTAACCCGTTATTTATCCGTTCAAGAAGTCATAGCCATTAACTTTGCAATGATTCAACGTTACAGTCCAGGTGAACAAATTGGTGTAAAAGACCCGGGGTTGCTCGAATCCGCAGTCCTCCGCCCACAATCTTCAGCTTTTGAAGAAGACGCTTACCCCACCATATTTGAAAAAGCTGCCGCTTTGTTTGAGTCCCTAGGTCAAAACCATCCCTTTCACAATGCAAATAAACGCACTGCTTTTACAGCACTCGTTATTTTTCTAAGCTACAATCAGTTGCGCTTTAATATGGATGTTAAAAAAGCAGAGGATTTCACAGTAGATATGGTTAACCATAAATATGAACTCCAGGTATTAGCTAAGATTATTCAAGCACATTGTGTCCCTAACGAAATTATAAGAAAAAACACAAAAAAGCGGCCATTATAGGTCGCTTTTCTAATACTCCATATGGAGCCGACGGGATTCCGAACCCTGTCCGAAGATAACGCTTCTACGAGTGTAGTTAAAATCTCTTAACCAGTTGTTACTCTTTAAGACCTGTCAGACGGATTTCATTTAGCTCCTCCGCGGTTAATAATCCGGATTTGTACAAATTCATGTACTCTTGAGATACGCTTTGATTAAAAATCAGCAAATCATCCGTATTAATCGTCACCGGGATTCCAAAATTATAAAGCTCTCGAATTGGATGGCTACCGTAATTCTCCACCACACTAAGCATAATATTGCTTGTTGGACAGACATTCAATTGAATATGGTGATCGGACAACCACCTCATAATCTGAGGTGAGCGGGCTGCTGCGATCCCATGATGAACCTCTTGGAGCCCTAACTCTTCGACGGCCTCCCTTACATCATCAGCAGTTCCGAATTCCCCCACATGAGCTTTTAAAACCAGACCCGCAGATTTTGCGGCTCTGTAGATGGACTTGAAGTATGCAATAGGCTGAGCAAATTCATCACCGCAGATATCTATAGACCGGAACCAGCGGAAAGCCAATATTTCATCGATCCGTCCATAAAGTTCATCGATATTGCAGGCCCGATCCAAGGCTAGTTCCGGTAGAAACCGTGTTTTGGGAGCAAAAACGCAATGAAGATCGTCAATTATTTGCGAAAATAGTTCCATTCCTCCCAAAGTATCAATCTCGTCTATTCCGAAGCTTAATACCAATCTCTCTATGTGATCTTCAGCCGCCTGAACAAAGGAAGCTTCGATACGTTTCAAATAGCCTTGTATACCGGGACAATGGCATTTCACATGTTCAACAAACCAGCTTTGCATTCCAAGCAATGATTGAAAAGGTTCTGAAGGCGGTTGAATTCTAACGTTAGCCCATTCGCCAATATATTGAATCGTCCCTCCACGCCCGGCGTGGTTATGCAAATCGCTTTTCGGGATGGCTTGTAAATTCGTTAGAGACTCATTCATCAAGCTATCCATAAAAGTTTGTTTTATAGAGAACGGCTCAAGATCAGCTGACAACCTTACCAACTCCTTCAAGATATTGGAATGATATATAGCCAATATTCCCACACCATAAAATCACTGTCAATGCATTTTGCCGGTCGAGCGATATTCACCGGGGTATACTCATGATAAGTCAGCACCCCGTGTTACCAAGGCTCTGCAACCACCACATACCCTTGAATAACTCCCAAAAACATGAAAAAAGACACCCATTAAGGTGTCCTCTACTTTACTCCATATGGAGCCGAGGGGAGTCGAACCCCTGTCCGAAGATAACGGCACATAAGTTTCTACGAGTGTAGTTACAGTTTTGATGTCACCCGAGAAGCCCCCCGTCTAATGACTTATATCCTAAAAGACTGCAACTTTTTCACTAATTTATAAACTTCGGTATGGGGATCACATTCTTTGTATTGAAGAATCTTTATCTTCTCTGCATTGATTTTCTCTAATCGCTCGGCATTAAGAATTGCATTATCTGTCTGATCTCCGATATAAGTAAAAATACATTCTCCTTTTTTATAATTAGGAATATATTTTTCCAGTTTCTTTATAAGTTTTTTTATACTTATATTTGTATTTAGTCTCTCATAATGCAATAGAAACCATACTTCAAAGCAAGGATTAGAATAGACTATATTTGTGCAATGTTTTTTAGCTCGGCTTAATAATTGAACTACATAATCATTATCAACGGCAACATCTAAATCCACAATGCACCAAATTTCATCAACCCCACTTTTCACATCTAATTGTTTGTCGTTAATAATTCTATTTGCTTCTGCTAATAAACTTATAGGATCAGTTTGCTTTGCCTTTGCAACTTTGACATCGATATTAACCCTTCTGGATTTAAAGTTATTGAAATATGCTTCTTCTGTCTGACCTTCGCATAATATGTAAATTCTTTTATTTGGTTCACGTGTACCAACACGTCTGACATTTTTCCCGACTTTCCCCCTACCCAATTAGATCTCCTCCCTTTATGAAGGGCAGGGCTCCATAACGACCTGATAAATATCCTTTTTCAATATTCTCATCATTGCGAATTTTGAGCTCAACTAAAGAGTATAAATCTGAGCATCCTGTAGTTGAATCCTTTTCTGTTAACCATATCTGATCTCTTCTAAACAACCCCTGATTTAGCAAGTTTGTATCATGAGTTGTAAAAATAAGCTGTGCATTTTTTTTGTTAGTATGACTGTCATGAAATAGGCTCAATAAATACTCCGTTAATTTAGGATGCATACTTACATCCAGTTCATCTATGCAAATTACATTCCCCTCCTGAAGAGCAACAAGGATAGGAACCATTATACCTAAGAATTTCCTCGTTCCTTTGGACTCATCTACCCAATCTATCTCTGCAGAAAAGGGACTATCATCATCTAACAATACATTATGAACAGCCCTAACCTCATATATTTTCTGCCCTTTTATTTTTTCTTTAACTTCATCAGGGAAGAGTTTTATTATGTCATTATCTATTTCTTCTTCCTTAATTTTAATTTCCTTTATACCAAAATCAGCTATCTCTAAAGCCTGAATCGTTAATTTCAACAAATCCCTGTCGTCATTAAGTAACTTAAGAACATCTTCACCACGTTCATTGTTATTATATTTTAAAGTATTATTAAACCATTTGTAGGCATCCGCGACTAATTCTAAGTTCAATTTAAATGCATTTGAGAAATAAAGAATATTGTCGGCAGTTAACTCTTTTATTGTATTTTGTTTAGCTTTATTTGTTACAAATTTATATTCATTGACATTTACTCTTTCAAAGATGACACGTTGTCTATCGTTTGGCCAATAATATAAATATTCCTCTATAACTTTATGCCTATCTAATTTAAATCCATACGCATACCGAACACCATTTGTATAGAATTGAATATCAAATATTGAAGGTTTATTAGTTGTTATAGGATCTAGCAGAAAAGGATCAGTGTCTATCCCTTCGTCTTTTTGAAAAGTATGGCTTCTAGTGACCATGAATTTCATATAAGAAAGTGCCATTAATGTATTGGTCTTCCCTGATGCATTAGCACCGTAGATTACTGCTGACCTTAACAATATTTTATTAGAAGCATATTCGAAATAGTTCTCTAATACATTTTGTTTAGACTTATCTTTTGCTGGGATCAAACTAAACATTGCTCTCTTCTTAAA
>NZ_LVWH01000211.1:0-31507 GCF_001909045.1 Paenibacillus sp. P3E
CGAGGAAGGTTATGCCCTGGCCGTACGCCGAATGACGGAACCGGAAAGCGTATTTGGACAACTGAAGAATAACCGGGGCTTCCGGCGCTTTCTGCTTCGCGGCATGGAAAAAGTGACGCTTGAGGTCGGTTGGCTTTCGCTTGCCCATAATATGCTGAAGCAAGCCACGGTGGACCAAAAACGCAAGGTCGCGATTCTCCAATAACAGGAGAATCGCGGCCTTGCTGTCTTTTTACTGCCTCTTGAATACATATGGGCTGTTTCTTTTTTTTGAAAATCTACTTATGAGACAGCCCCTTGTTTTATTTTCTTTACTGTGAGAATCAAGGAAAGCAGTATCTTTATTGAAGATCTTTCTTAATGCATAGGATGCCCTGCCAGTCGTCATAATAACTTTAGCCATCCATGCTGAACTTACAAGAGAAAGGTAGAGCGATCCCAATGAAAAAGCACAAGCAGTGGATATTTGCCGTACTAACCCTTGCATTGGCAACTGCTCCGTTTACAGGTTTACTTTATAAAACCAATGGAGCAGTTTACGCTAATCAGAATAATAACGCATCTGTAATGATGGAAAGCACTTTGTCTGAGAAAGAGGCATTGCCGGCATTCGGAACAGTTCCGCTTAGAGTGGGCTCTTCTGGACAAGATGTCTATGAACTGCAGGGAAGGTTGAAGCATCTTGGATACTATGACGGAGCCATAGATAGTCAATTCGGGACAAAAACCAAGAACGCAGTAACCTGGTTCCAATGGAAATTTGGCATAGAAGCAGACGGCATAGTCGGTGCAAAAACAAAGCTGAAGCTGTATAATGCCACCAAAGCCTGGAAGCCAACAGAAGCGTCAACGAGTACTGCCCAAAAGACCGGAACCAGTGAAAATACCGGCACTTCGAATTCAGCCGAGTTGACATCAGGGGATGCAATGGGCTTATCGGAGAATGATCTCAAGATTATGGCAAATGCGGTATATGGAGAATCGCGTGGCGAACCCTTTGAAGGACAGGTGGCCGTAGCTGCAGTCATCCTGAACCGTGTGAAATCACCAAACTTTCCAAAGACGCCTTCCGGTGTGATTTTTCAGCCGGGAGCCTTCACGGCGGTTGCGGATGGACAGATTTATCTAGAGCCTAATGAACAAGCACGCAAAGCCGTGCAGCAGGCACTTAACGGGTGGGACCCTTCGGGTGGCTGTATTTATTACTTCAATCCGAAAACAGCTACTTCCAAATGGATTTGGTCCCGTCCGCAGGTAAAGACGATCGGCCAGCATATTTTCTGCATGTAGCCGTTAGGCAGCATAATGTCGGGCCATTCCGTATAAAAAGGACCTATGAGCAACCGGTAACCTGCTTCCGGTTGCTTCCTTACTTTGGAATGGTTTAGAATGGATAATACTTCATAAACTTGTTGTATAGAGAGTGAACTTAAGAATAGAGATTGCCAACATTATTAAGTTCAGCAATGTATAGCAGTTATTCCCGCCGCAAAGGAGTTTTGGACTTGACAAATACTGTATTTCAACATGGCAGCGCTGCAGGAATGCGTATTCACGTGCTTCCAACCAAGGCGTTCAAGACATTCGCCATCTCGCTCTATGCCGGCATTCCGCTTGACGAAAGTACGGTTACAAAGACAGCGCTGGTACCTTTTGTGCTCCGAAGAGGTACTGCGAATTATCCTGAAACCACTCAGTTCCGTGAACGTCTGGAGGAACTGTACGGTGCCGGATTTGGCTTCGATATTTATAAAAGAGGGGATTATCAGATCGTCCAGTTTCGTATGGATACGATCAATGATTCCTTCGTCCACAGCAAGGAAAGCCTGCTGGGAGAATCGTTCGCGTTTCTCGGAGATGTGCTGACGAAGCCTCTGCTCGAGGAAGGGAGCTTCCGTGCTTCTTATGTAGCCACTGAACGCGAAACTGTACGCAAGAAGCTGGAAGCCATCGTCAACGATAAAATCCGGTATGCGGCTGAGCGCTGTATTGAGGAAATGTGCCGCAAAGAACCCTACCGGCTTCACCCGCTGGGTCAAAGAGCTGATCTGGACAGCATTACCCCTGAATCCCTATATCAGTCCTATAATTCCTGGCTGGAGGGAGCCATTCTTGATCTGTACGTGGTAGGTGACACTACTCCAGAGGAAGTGGAGAAGCTGGTCAATCGTCATTTCGGCCGTGCTCATGGCGAGACTGCAGCGTATTCCTCCAACTTTACACCGGTATCGGTGACAGAGGTCCGCACTGTGGAAGAGAAGCTCGATGTCAATCAGGGCAAGTTAAATATGGGGCTCCGCACCTCGATTACCTACAAGGACGACCGTTACGCTTCTGCACTTATGTATAACGGCATTCTGGGAGGCTACCCCCACTCCAAACTGTTTGTGAATGTGCGTGAGAAAGAGAGCCTGGCCTATTATGCATCCTCGCGCTACGACGGGCATAAGGGCATTGGAACAATTCAATCGGGGATAGAGACACAAAATTACGACAAAGCTGTAGAGATTATCCGTAAGCAGCTGGATGAACTGAAGACTGGGAATATCAGTGATCTGGAGCTAAGCCAGACCAAAGCCATGATCCGTAATCTGCTCTCTGAAATTCAGGATTCAGCGTTTGAGATGATTTCCTTTGACTTTAACCGCCAATTATCCGGAAAAGAACGCTCAGCCCAGGAGCTCATGGTCCAGATGGACAATACGGGTATGGAAGATGTTAAGGCTGCGGCGGGCACCTTTGAACTGGATACGATCTATTTCCTGACAGGGAAGGAGGAATAGCGGTGGAAAAGATCCATTACGAGAAACTTCAAGAAACGCTGTATCACGAGGTTATGGATAACGGACTGCAGGTGTATGTGCTGCCGAAGCCTGCTTTTCTCAAAACCTATGCCACCTTTGCAACCAAATACGGTTCTGTGGACAATCATTTTAAAGTGGCCGGAGGAGAAGAAACAACCGTTCCTGACGGCATAGCTCACTTTCTGGAGCATAAAATGTTTGAGGAGCCGGAAGGTGATATTTTTGCTACCTTTGCCTCCAATGGAGCTTCAGCGAATGCATTCACAAGCTTTGACCAGACGGTCTACTTGTTCTCTGCAACGGAAAACATTGAGACGAACCTCAGTACGCTTGTGGACTTCGTGCAGCATCCGTATTTCACTGATGAGAACGTGGAGAAGGAAAAAGGCATTATCGGCCAGGAAATCAACATGTATGCGGATAATCCGGACTGGCGTGTCTATTTCGGATTAATCGAAGCGATGTATGCCAAACATCCGGTCCATATTGATATCGCCGGTACCATCGAATCCATTGGTACCATTACCAAAGAAACGCTGTATACCTGTTACAATTCCTTTTACCACCCCAGCAATATGCTGTTATTTATTGTGGGCGGTGTCGATCCGGAGAAGGTGTTTGAGTTGATCCGTACCAATCAGAGCCGCAAAGATTACGGCAAGCAGGGTGAAATCGAAAGAATCTTCGAGGAAGAGCCGGCACAGGTGGCTACTAAAGTGAAGGAAAGTGAGCTTGCTGTGTCTATGCCCAAGATACTTTTTGGCTTCAAGGAGAAGGTGGAAGGCTTGTCAGGGGAAGAGGCGGTGCGCCATGATCTGACGACCAAACTGATGCTCGATCTGCTGCTGGGCAGCAGTACAGGGCTCTACCAGAAGCTGTATGACGAGGAACTCATCTCTGACAGCTTCGGGCATGAATTCAACAGTTCCCCGCAATATGCATTCTCAGCTATCGGCGGAGATACCAAGGACCCTGATCTGCTGCTTGAGCGGATAAAGGATGAAATCAACCATGTCCTGGAGTCTGGCTTTGCGGAGAAAGATTTCGAACGGGCCCGCAAAAAGAAAATCGGAGGCTATCTTCGTATGCTGAATTCGCCAGAGAGCATTGCTCACGAATTCACACGTTATCAGTTCCGCGGAGGAGATTTGTTTGAAGTGCTTCCGCTTTATGAATCGATTACACTTGAAGAAGTTAACACTCGTCTGCGCTCGCATGTGGATTGGGAACAGCTCGCCGTATCGCTTGTGGTGAGTCCTTAATGGCACTTTCGGGAGAGAACAGCAAGCCAATAGGGGAAATGACGGTACTCGTTACAGGAGGCAGCGGGGGAATCGGCGGTGCTATTGCCGAGCGTTTTGCATCTGTAGGCATGAACATTGTCATCCATTACATGAACTCGCATGAAGCAGCAAATGATGTGGCTCGGCGCTGTATGGCGCATGGGGCCAAGGTATTAACAGTGGCTGCGGATATGAAAGACCGCAGCCAGTTAGTCCGCATGGCAGAAAGGCTGGAGAGCAGTGGGCTGCAGCCGGACATCCTCGTGAATAATGCCGGTAAGGCCCATTACGGGATGCTGGCAGACATCACTGAGGAAGAATGGGATGATATTATGGCGGTCAATCTCAAAGGCACCTTTCTGTGCAGTCAGATTTTTATGCCGTACATGGTGTCCCAACGCTATGGGCGGATTATTAATGTATCCTCTGTCTGGGGGATTTCCGGTGCTTCCTGTGAAGTGGCTTACTCTGCCAGCAAAGGCGGGGTGAATGCTTTTACCAAAGCACTTGCCAAGGAGCTGGCCCCTTCTGGAGTAACGGTTAATGCTGTAGCGCCAGGAGCTGTTCATACGGCAATGCTTTCCTATCTGCAGGAGGAAGAGCTGCGGATGCTTGAAGAGGAAATTCCTGCGGGCAGGCTTGCTTCGCCCGAAGAAATCTCCTCTTTGGTCTATTTTCTTGCGCTTCCTGAATCCGGGTATATCACGGGGCAGATCATCAGTCCGAACGGCGGCTGGATTACCTGATGTTTGATCATGAGGCTGCTTGGAGAAATGCTCCAGCATAAGAATATCCCCGCGGAGACATATTATAGCTGTTGCTTTTAAATCTCACGTAACCCAAAACAATTTGAGGAGGATTTAAGATGTCAACAGACTCCGTAGTGAAAAACTTTGATACCTGGAAAAGCTTTCTGGGAGACCGGGTCATTCAGGCTGAAAAAATGGGGATGAGTGAAGAAACCATTTCCAAGCTGGCTTTTGAAATTGGGGAATTCCTCGATAAAAAAGTCGATCCCGGTAACTACTCCAACCGGGCGATCAAAGAGCTGTGGGATGTCGGCAACGAGGATGAGAAGCATACCATTGCTTCTCTTATGGTCAAGCTGGCGAAGAAAAACGCATAGCTCACGGAACAAGCTCCCCTCGCGGGAGCTTTTCTGTAATTATTACAGCAGTGACCTTGCCTTTCAATTTTATTTTATATATCATTAACATGACCCGTGTTCAGAACACTTTGCCGAAGCCGGCTTTTTTTGACGTATGGCGCAAAGTTAAGGGAAAAGGAACCTATGAGGTGTAACAAGTGGAATATAAACAATGGTACATGGAGTATAAGATACATAAGAACAGACCCGGTCTGCTTGGTGATATCGCTTCAATGCTCGGAATGCTGGAGGTCAATATCCTGACCATAAACGGGGTTGAAGGCAAGACCCGTGGTATGCTGCTGGAAACAAGTGACGATGAAAAAATCATGCTGATGGGCGAAATGCTCAAAAAGGTGGATAATATAACGGTTACCGCTCTACGTTCCCCGCGGCTTGTAGACAAGCTGGCGGTGCGGCACGGACGCTATATTGACCGCGACTCCGATGACCGCAAGACGTTCCGTTTCACAAGAGACGAGCTCGGGCTGCTTGTTGATTTTCTCGGGGAACTGTTTAAAAGAGAAGGGAATCAGGTTATAGGTCTTCGGGGTATGCCGCGTGTCGGTAAGACAGAATCGATCATCGCCGGCAGTGTTTGCGCCATGAAGCGCTGGACATTTGTTTCTTCCACACTTTTGCGGCAGACGGTACGTAGCCAGCTTGCTGAGGACGAAATGAATCCCCATAACGTCTTCATCATTGACGGCATCGTCAGCACGATCCGCTCCAATGAGAAGCATTATAGCCTGCTCCAGAATGTGATGAGCATGCCAAGCACGAAGGTGATCGAGCACCCGGATATTTTTGTGCGGGAATCAGAATACAGCTATGATGATTTTGATATTATTATCGAGCTGCGTAATAATCCGAACGAAGAGATATTGTACGACTCGTTCACGACGAGCTACAGTGATGATCTATAAACACACATAATTTAGGAGGTGATGGTATGTCGGAACTTGGCCGGCATTTGAAGGAGGCGCGTCTGCAAAAAGGGATGAGCCTCGATGATGTCCAGGAAGTAACGAAAATTCGCAAAAAATATTTAGAGGCCATCGAAGCGGAGGATTATAAAGTGCTCCCGGGAAGTTTTTATGTCCGGGCATTCATCAAAACCTATGCGGAGGCCGTTGGCGTGAATCCTGACGAGCTTATGGAGGAACATGGAAATGTACCTGCCGCTCCGGTAGATACCACAATGGAGACGGTCATTCAGAAGCGCAGCCGCAGACCTGAAACGGAACGGAATGCGAAGTGGCTGCCTACGGTTTTGATGTGGACCTTTCCTGTGATCATTATTGTGGTGATATATCTGTACGCCTCTTCCAATATGAATAACAAATCAGATCCCGACAAGACAGAGCCTGCCAACATAACCAGTGAAACACAAGATCCATCGAAGGTTGAGCCTTCGCCGACAGCTGTGGGGGGAGGAGCGGTCATACCTTCTGCATCGGCTGGAACAGACACTGGTACAGCGACTCCGGAGGCAACAATAGCTCCTTCAGCGACTCCGCTTCCATCGCCATCCTCTCAGGAGGTTACGGTCACACAGGACAGGAAATCCGGTAAAACAACGGTGTATAAGGTTTCTGCCCCTGCCGGAAGTGCGGTTCAGGTACAGATTGCTGCGACCGGTGTGAGCTGGCTTGAGGTATACAAGGGCGAGAATTCCAAAGGAGAGAAGCTGAGCTTCGGCAATACTGCCGCTGGTGACAATATGAGCTTCACCCTTGACAGTGAAGGGATGTATATCAAATCCGGGTACTCTCCTGCTACACAGATCACAGTTAACGGACAGGTAATTACGGATGGCAAAACTTCATCCCGGCTTCTTCTGGAGCTGAATGACGGGTCGGCTGCAGGTACGACTGGAGCACCGGACACCGGTACAACGGACACGGGTACAACGGGAAGTCAGGACACAACTGCTACTCAAGAGGGCACGACTACGGAATAGAGCGGCCCGGGTATAGACTTTGGCTTTTTGGAGAACCTATGACTGATTTACAGTTCTTACGCCAAAGTGAGGTGTATTCTCTCATGACCGTTAGCTGGATCGTAACAGGGCTGGGCATTATCGTCAGTCTCCTCGGATATTATCTGACACCGAGTGCCTGGGGTTATGGAATTCTGGGCTTTGGGCTGGCACATGTTCTGCTGGGGATTCTGGATATGTTCCGGGCTCCCTCACGCAGTAGACAGTAGCCCGCAAACAGCGTCTCCCGAACCCTAAGATAAGGGGAGTATCATCTGTGCATACAAGAATGGCTCCACTATGTGGGGCTGTTTTGTATGTCGGGTCCCCGCAGTCCTCCCATAATTAGACTTAAGAGATCCTTTCTCATATAATAGGAAAAGAATATTTGTAAACAAAGGAAGTGGATTTATGAGTTCTGAAAGTTCATTTGATATCGTATCCAAGATGGATATGCAGGAGTTAACCAATGCCGTTCATCAGACGGAGAAGGAGATTGATAACCGTTTTGACTTCAAAAACAGCAAAAGTAGTCTGAAGCTGGAGAAGGACGCACTTATCATCGCTTCAGAGGATGAATACAAGCTGAATGCCGTCATTGACATTTTACAGTCGAAGATGGTCAAACGCGGAATTACACTCAAGAATCTGGATTTTGGCAAAATTGAGCCTGCCTCACTGGGGTCTGTACGGCAGCGTTTGGGACTCAAACAGGGAATTGATCAGGAGAATGCCAAAAAAATCAACATTCTGATCCGTGATTCCAAATTGAAGGTGAAGAGTCAGATTCAAGGGGACCAAATCCGCGTAACCGGCAAAAGCCGTGATGATCTGCAGCAGATTATCCAGCTTCTACGCAAAGCAGATTTGCCGCTGGATCTGCAATTCAACAACTTAAAGTAAGATTTTGTACCCCGCACTGCTTGTGCTTATCTCGCCTGCGGGGTGCTTTGTGTTTTTTTTGACACTTACATAGGGCTATAATATACTTGCTAAGCAGTTTTCAAGAAAATAGTGGATTATCGGATTCGTATGGATCAAGGGAGGAACTTCTGTGAATTTGCCTAACCGCATTACGCTTGCCCGAATTTGCCTCATCCCGATTATGATGTTTTTTTTGCTGGTGAATTTCAGCTTTTATCCGGAACCGATTCATTGGGGCTCGTTCCAGCTCTCCATTAATCATCTGATCGCGGCAGTGATTTTTCTGCTTGCAGCCAGTACGGATGGAATAGATGGCTACATAGCCCGGAAATACAACATGGTCACCAATCTGGGCAAGCTTCTCGATCCCCTTGCGGACAAGCTGCTGGTCTCGGCTGTACTGATTTCCCTGGTAGAACTGGGCAGATGTGACTCCTGGATTGCTATCGTCATTATTAGCCGTGAGTTCGCTGTAACGGGCCTGCGTCAAGTAGCACTTCTAGAAGGTAAAGTGGTTGCTGCCAGCAAATGGGGCAAGATTAAAACTGTGATTCAGATTGTCGCTATTTCCCTTCTGCTGCTCAACAATTTCCCGTTTCAATTTGTCAGCATTCCTGTAGATGATATTGCGATCTGGGCAGCGGCAATTGTTACCATCTATTCAGGTGTTGACTATTTCGTGAAAAACAAAGATTTGTTGCAGCTTCACAACGCTTAATTGAACTGCACAACAGAATCATTCATTATGTACATTCAGGAGGAGAAAGCCAGCGATGAAAGCGGAAATTATTGCCGTCGGCACAGAACTTTTGCTCGGACAGATTGTAAACAGCAATGCACAGTTTCTTTCAGTAGAGCTGGCCGCACTCGGAATCGATGTTTATTTTCAGACCGTTGTTGGAGACAACAGCAGCCGTTTGCAGCAAGCCATCGAAATTGCCCGCAGTCGTGCGGATGTTATTCTGTTCACCGGCGGGATTGGTCCGACCGAAGATGATCTTACCAAAGATGCCTTAGCTGCATCCGTAGGCCGCGGTCTGCATATAGACCAGCTTGCCATGGACCATGTTCAGCGGTTTTTTGATGAACGCAAAATTATTATGACCGAAAACAACCGGAAACAGGCACTGATTATTGATGGAACAACACCACTCCCCAATGAAGCGGGGCTGGCTGTCGGTCTTGCTTTTTCCGATGGTGGAAAGTTTTACATTGTGCTTCCAGGACCTCCGCGCGAGATGAAGCCTATGTTCACAGGCCAGGCGAAGCCTTGGCTGCAGCAGCATGCCCTGACGGATGAAATGCCGATATACTCCAAAATGCTGAAGTTTGCCGGTATCGGGGAGTCGCTCCTTGAAGATAAACTGATTGATCTAATCCGGAACCAGAGCGATCCGACCATTGCTTCATATGCCAAGGAGGGTGAGGTAACGGTGCGTATCTCCACCAAAGCCCCTTCGGAGCGGGAAGCTATGGAGAAGCTGGAGGTACTTGAAAAGTCCATTCAGGAGATTCTGCCGGAGCACATGTATGCCAATATTAATGTGCCGCTTGAACAGCTGATTGTGGATTGGATGGCAGATGCCGGCCTGACTTTGAGTGCGGCGGAGAGCTGTACTGGCGGCCTTCTAATGGAGAGCATTACAAATATTCCGGGCAGCGCGTCTATGTTCCTCGGAGGGATCGTGTGCTATTCCAATGATATGAAGAAGAAGTTGCTGAACGTGCCTGCAGCGCTGCTGGAGGGTCCGGAGGCCCCGGGCGCAGTCAGCCGGGAAGTAGCTGAGGTGCTTGCGGATCAAGTGAGAATGACCGCTGACAGCGACTTTGGATTGTCGGTTACTGGTGTAGCGGGTCCGGGATATTCCGAGCGCAAGCCGGTAGGGTTAGTATTTATCGGACTGGCTGAACGCGGCCGGCCTACGGAAGTCTATGAACTTAATCTTAAAGGCACTCGCGAAAATATCCGCCTGCGAACCGTCAAGGCTCTTTTATACCGTCTCTGGCGCAGGCTGGAGGAACGTAAGGTAGCTACACCGCTTGAAGGGTCAGCCTTGCAATAACCTTCCCGTCCGGTATATAATTTGTTCATACGGAAGAACCGTGGCACTGAGATATCCTTGCTGCGGTTTTTTGTTTTATTCTTATGTAATGAACTGCAGCCTGTCCCTGTAAGAAGGTACTGTCCGACATCCGGTGAATGAATAATCTGGCCCAGCGTCAGATCCGGAAGGAGGCTTACAATAAAAGGGAGCAACCCTCCTTGGGACAAAAAAAACGAATGTATGTTCGAAAAAAAGCTTGGCAAGACCTCCGAAACACGTTATTATAATACTATAAACAGTGAAGGAAGTGGTCTGATTGTCAGATCGTCGTGCGGCGCTTGATATGGCGCTTCGTCAAATAGAAAAACAATTCGGTAAAGGTTCGATTATGAAATTGGGAGAATCCACTCACATGAAAGTGGAAGTCGTACCTAGCGGATCTTTGGCACTTGATATTGCATTAGGTATAGGCGGACTTCCTAAGGGACGTATTATTGAAGTATATGGACCAGAGTCGTCCGGTAAGACAACTGTTGCCCTGCACGCTATTGCAGAAGTGCAGAAGTCAGGCGGACAAGCTGCATTTATCGATGCCGAGCATGCACTTGATCCTAAATACGCCAAAGCGCTTGGCGTAAATATCGATGAACTGCTGTTATCCCAACCAGATACTGGTGAGCAAGCCCTTGAAATCGCTGAAGCACTTGTGCGCAGTGGCGCGGTTGATATCATCGTAGTAGACTCGGTGGCAGCACTGGTTCCAAAAGCGGAAATTGAAGGGGACATGGGGGATTCCCATGTAGGCTTGCAAGCACGTCTGATGTCCCAGGCTTTGCGGAAACTGTCGGGGGCAATCAACAAATCCAATACCATTGCTATCTTCATCAACCAGCTTCGTGAGAAGATCGGTGTGATGTTCGGTAACCCGGAAACGACACCTGGCGGCCGGGCACTGAAATTCTACTCTTCCGTACGTCTGGATGTGCGCCGTGTAGAGAGCATCAAAATGGGCAATGATGTTGTGGGTAACCGCACCAAGATTAAAGTCGTGAAGAACAAGGTGGCTCCTCCATTCAAACAGGCAGATGTAGATATTATGTACGGTGAAGGCATTTCCCGTGAAGGAAGCCTTGTAGATATAGGAACAGAGATGGATATCGTGAACAAGAGCGGTGCTTGGTATTCCTATGAAGGTGAACGTCTTGGACAAGGCCGTGAGAATTCTAAGCAGTTCCTCAAGGAGCATCAGGATATTGCTCTTCTGATTGAGAACAAAATTCGTGAAGCGAGCAATTTGTCAACGCTTGTGGCTGCGCCTACGGAATCTGAAGTAGTAGCAGAGCAAGAGGAAGAAGAAAAGCTCCTGCTTGAAATCGAATAACTTGATATTCAATCATTTGTAATTGAATACTAGGTAAGAGTTCAGGCGCCCTGTGAATAATCATAGCAGGGCGCTTTTTCGTAAATAAATATGATTTACATCAGCAATGAGGTGATAGGGCAGCTATGGTAATCCAATTAAATCCTGAACCTGAAGAGCAGGACGAGCAGATCTTAGCGGATTTTCCTGAGGATGAATTACTCGAAATTACGCGTGTGGAGCGTCAGAAGAAGTCAGACCACCGTTATATTATACATTTTGGTGCATATCAGCTGGCCGTTCATGAAGATGTCATGATTAAATACCGGATGATTACGGGTAGCTCCTTCATGAAGACCGATCTGGAGGAGATCGTTGTAGCTGATGAGCGGCAGCGGGCTTATGTGGAGGGCTTGCGCTATTTGGAGCGCAAACCGCGGACGTCTCAGGAAATGGCCCGTCGTTTACGGGAGAAGGAAATAGGGGAGACTATTATTGCTGAAGTTCTGCTGCGTCTGCAGCAGGAGCGTCTGCTCGATGATCCCTTATACGCCAAGCAATGGGCGGAGCAGCGAATGACGAATCAACGCAAAGGCAAGCTGTGGATCCGCCAGGAACTGCGTGAGAAGGGCATCGACAAGTCGCTGATTTCTGAGGCATTGGAGAATATTACCCCTGAACAGGAGCTGGAAAGTGCCCTGCAGACGGGAAGGAAGAAATGGAATTTGATCCGCGGAGATGTGAATGACAAGCGGAGGAAGACCGGAGCTTTCCTCATGCGGAGGGGGTTTTCCGGGGATATGGTGCGTCAGGTGCTGAATATTTTGCGTCAGGAAGAGGATTTTGAGGGCGAAGATGAGGATATTTACTTCCCTGACTGATTGTCTTGACTTTAATGCAGTTATCGACTCTCTTGACAATGTCTTTTTATAAATAATAAAATATAACATGAATCGGCATAAATAAGATATCCTTTTTCCTTCCCAAAAAGCAGACTCTTATGAAGCGGTTCGCGTACAACTCATATGAAATGTAATCGCCGGATAAGGCGGGCAGTGTGCATGTGCAGCATGTGCAGTATGGCAATCGGTGTATTACCGGTTTTTTGTATGGTGATGAACGGATTAGTTTAACAACTGCACAAATTCCCAAGCCTAGTTCTTGGAGGAACCAACGAGGAGGTGAACAGAATGCAAACTGCAATCTGGGTCATAATCGTTCTCGTTGTAGCTGCATTATTCTTTGGATTCGGTTATTTTATTCGTAAATCCCTTGCAGAAGCTAAGATTTCCAGTGCTGAGAAAGAAGCCGTAGTCATCGTAGAGAACGCGAAGAAAGAGGCAGAAGCACTGAAGAAGGAAACGGTACTTGAAGCTAAGGACGAGGTCCATAGAATCCGTACCGAAGCTGAAAAAGAAACTCGTGAACGTCGGAATGAAATCCAACGGCAAGAGAGACGTTTGCTGCAAAAGGAAGAATCGCTGGATAAAAAAATGGAATCGCTCGAACGAAAAGAAGAACAAGTAGCTAACAAAGAGAAACGAATTGACGAAACACAACAGCAAATTGACGTTATTTACAAGAATCAAGTTACTGAATTGGAACGTATCTCTAATCTGAGCATCGATGATGCCAGAAGTATCATTCTCAGCAATGTTGAGCAGGAAGTTCGCCATGAAACCGCTCAGATGATCAAGGAAATTGAGCAGCAGGCCAAAGAAGAAGCGGACAAAAAAGCCCGTGAAATTATTACCTTGGCGATCCAACGCTGTGCAGCTGATCATGTGGCGGAAACAACCGTGTCGGTCGTAACACTGCCTAATGAAGAGATGAAGGGCCGGATTATCGGCCGCGAAGGCCGTAATATTCGTGCACTGGAAACCCTCACTGGTATTGATCTCATCATTGATGATACTCCGGAAGCGGTTATTCTGTCAGGCTTTGATCCGATTCGCCGCGAAGTGGCCCGTACGGCACTTGAGAAGCTTGTAGCTGATGGTCGTATCCATCCGGCTCGGATCGAGGAAATGGTAGAGAAGTCCCGTAAGGAAGTGGATGAGCGGATTCGTGAATACGGTGAACAAGCTACCTTCGAGGTTGGCGTTCACGGATTGCATCCAGATCTGATCAAAATCCTGGGCCGTCTGAAATTCCGTACGAGCTATGGTCAAAATGTACTCAAGCACTCCATGGAGGTTGCTTATTTGACTGGACTGATGGCCGGTGAGCTTGGGGAAGACATCGTGCTTGCAAAACGCGCCGGACTGCTGCATGATATCGGCAAAGCGCTGGATCACGAAGTGGAAGGTTCGCACGTGGAAATTGGCGTCGAGCTGGCGAAGAAATACAAGGAACATCCAGTGGTTATCAACAGTATCGCATCCCATCACGGCGACTGCGAAGCTACTTCGGTTATTGCCATGCTGGTTGGAGCAGCTGATGCTTTGTCGGCCGCACGCCCTGGCGCACGCCGCGAAACCCTGGAAACGTATATCAAACGTCTGGAAAAGCTGGAGGAGATCTCCGAATCCTTCGAGGGTGTGGAGAAATCCTACGCCATTCAAGCGGGCCGCGAGGTACGCGTGATGGTGCAGCCTGAGAAGATTGACGATGCAGAAGCTTTCCGTCTAGCACGTGATATTACGAAGATGATCGAGAGTGAGCTGGATTATCCAGGTCACATCAAGGTTACAGTAATCCGCGAGACACGGGCTGTAGAATACGCAAAATAACCAAGGAAATCGGCCCCTCTGCGGGGCCTTTTTTCTTTCAGGAGGAGAATATCATTAAAGTACTTTTTATTGGTGACATTTGCGGGAATACAGGCAGAAAAGCGCTTCGCGAAATGCTGCCTTCCCTGAAGGATAAATATCAGCCGCATATTATTATCGTAAACGGCGAGAATGCTGCTGCCGGCCGGGGAATTACCTCTGCCATTGCCAATGAATTCTTCAATTGGGGAGTACATGGCATTACAATGGGGAATCACACTTGGGACAACAAAGATATTTTTGAATTTATTGATGACGAGCCGCGCCTCATCCGTCCGGCTAATTTTCCTCCGGGAACGCCAGGCCGCGGGTACACGGTGATCAAAGCAAACGGCAAACAGCTCGCGATTGTCAATCTGCAGGGACGTACATTTTTGCCGGCCATTGATGATCCGTTCCGTATTGGTGAAGAGATTGTGGAAGAGCTTCGGCAGAAGCACAAATGCATCCTTGTTGATTTTCATGCTGAAGCAACATCTGAGAAAATAGCGATGGGTTATTTCATGGATGGACTGGCTTCCATTGTGGTTGGAACGCACACCCATGTCCAGAGCAATGACGAGGTCATCCTGCCGGGAGGAACTGCATACTTGACAGATGCCGGGATGGTTGGTTCAAGAGAAGGAATTTTGGGTATGGAAAAGGATGCGGTGCTGTATAAATTTACTACTCAGCTTCCGGCAAGGTTTGTGGTGGATGAAGGCAAATGGATGCTGCATGGATTGTTCGCCGACCTTGACGAAGCTACGGGTAAAGCCACTCGTGTGGAGAAGATCCGGCTGCGCGAAGGCGAATGGGTAATGAGTTAAGCTGAATTACAATTAAATAGGGTTTTCGGGAAAAATCGTTGGTTTTGGGTAAAGTGTGATATTTATTATATCGAAAAAGAGTATCTTTTGTCCTAATTTCTCCGGAATGGTCCGCAAAAAGAAGGAATTAATTCTTCTAGCGCGAATAACATCTACAGTAGTGGAAGAACACCATCATTTTCCCAGGGGAGGTACTTACTATGGATGTATTAAAAGTATCAGCTAAATCCAATCCAAATTCCGTCGCCGGCGCGTTAGCGGGTGTTCTTCGTGAACGAGGAACGGCCGAGCTGCAAGCCATTGGAGCCGGAGCACTGAACCAAGCCGTCAAAGCAGTTGCCATTGCCCGGGGATTTGTTGCACCTAGCGGTGTAGATTTAATCTGCATCCCAGCTTTTACAGACATAGTGATTGATGGAGAGGATCGGACCGCGATTAAACTGATTGTAGAACCCAGATAATAAATAGTCTTAAGGGATGGGATTAACCATCCTCGTGAACTTTTGGAATGAACCTGTTTACTTCGGTAAGCAGGTTTTTTGCTGTATATAATTAATTTAGGATTCCAAGTCGGAGGATGGATTGTTGCAGCATATGCTTTGTAATAGTGCTTTGTAATAGACCTATAGCCAAAGCGAAAGCGAGGTTTGATGCAGGGATGGGAAACGGGAAATTAAAAGTGGCGGATTTTCACTGTGATGTGCTAAGCAAGCTGCAGGCATCTCCGGATATCGACTTTACGAAGGACAGCCGGCTGGATGTAACTCTGGAACGTTTGCTGGCGGGTGGTGTCGAACTGCAGATTTTTGCAATCTTTTTATCTGCGCAGCGGGAAAAAGTGAGCTTTGAACGAATTCTGGGACAAATTGAATCGTTCCGGGCACAAGTGGCCACTCCAGGCGGCCTGCAGTGGCTTCGCTGGAAGGAGGAGACAACGGAAATGGCTGATGGACCCACAGGATGGGGAATGCTCTCACTGGAAGGCGTGGACGGTCTGGAGGGCAACCTGTTCTATGCCCAGTTATGCTTTGAACTGGGTGTGCGTTTTATGGGCCTAACCTGGAATTATGCAAATTGGGCGGCGGACGGCGTACTGGAGCCACGGAATGGCGGTTTTACGGAACAGGGGCGCAGGCTGATTGAATGGTGCAACAGGAGCGGCATGCTGCTGGATGTATCGCATCTCGCGCCAGCTGGTTTCTGGGAGCTTGCGGAGCGGAATACACGCCCCTTTATTGCTTCGCATTCCAACGCTGCTGCAATATGTGGACATCCGCGCAATTTGAGCGACGAGCAGATTCGGGCGCTGGTGGATTTGGACGGGCGGATCGGGCTGACTTTTGTTCCTTGGTTTGTCCGGGATGGAGGGGGAGCGAAGGCGGAGGATGTGCTGCGTCATATCGAGCATGTCTGTTCTCTTGGCGGTTCCAGGCAGATTATGTTCGGGTCGGATTTTGACGGCATTGATGTCTGGGTAGAAGGCCTTGAGCATCCGGGGAAATATGCAGAATTCGCCGAATTGCTGCTGGCACATTATCCTGAGGAAGACGTACAGGGGTGGCTGCACGGGAATGCACTGACATTTCTTGCAACAAATCTGCCGTCGAAACCAAGCCACCCTTGAACTGCAAGATTCAGCCGGTAAGTGGCGATTTTTTGACAATCCTGTTCCAATATCGCAAAATGCCGAAAAAAGATCTCTCTTTGTGAAGCGGATCTTTTTATTTTCAAAGAAATAGATGTATAATGTTCAATGGCTTGTACAGATACTAGAGAAAATACAAGGAGTGACATTACAATGAGCAAGACTGTACCCGTAGGTGTGTCGGCCCGACATATTCACCTTACGCAGGAGCATGTAGAAGCGTTATTTGGCCCAGGCTATCAATTGACTGAGTTCAAATCGCTTTCCCAAACCGGACAATTTGCAGCAAACGAGCAAGTAGCTGTGATTGGAACCAAAGGAAAATTTGACAAAGTCAGAATTCTTGGCCCTGTCCGTCCAGCATCACAGCTGGAAGTTTCCCGCACAGATGCATTCAGCCTTGGCGTGAAAGCCCCTGTCCGCGAATCCGGCCACATTGAAGGCACCCCAGGAATTACGATCAAAGGACCTGCCGGCGAAGTTGAGCTGGAAACAGGCGTCATCGTGGCAGCACGCCACATCCACTTCCATACTTCTGAAGCTGAAGCTTGGGGCATTGCCGACAAGCAATTGCTGAAGGTACGCCTTGGCGGCGAACGTGGTCTGGTACTTGAGAACGTGCTTGCACGCGTATCCGATAACTTCAAGCTTGACATGCATATCGACACCGACGAAGCTAATGCTGCAGGTGCCAATAATGGCGATACTGCTGAAATTGTAGATTAGTCTTAAACTTTCATAAGAGTGAAGGAGCGGGGGAGAATTCCTCCGCTTTTTTTGTGCTGCAACACCACTAGAAAATGGGTGAATCCAATGGCCTAAGTCTGTGTTCAACGCTGAGCCAAACGTCCTGAGCGGCCGCAAACAGATCGGTTTAGTGTATGAAAAGATCGGATTTTTAAATGTTCAGGGGTACCGGCAAATGGTAGTATCGATTTGAAGCTGTAACTTTCTGGTAAAACATTTCATAGAGCTCAATTGAACTGGATCTCGAAGGGAGCGGGTGCAGCGGGGAGTGTAAGCAGTAGGAATTTCGTAGCTGGAGTAGCAAAAGAAGAAGCATCTGGTTTGTTTTTGGAAAGCGGTTACACTTCGAGCGAGTGATCCAAAGGCTTTTAAAAATTGAAAGCGGGTGAATCACAGAAGATGAGTAGAAATCGTAAGAGCAACCATACGGTGATGCTTCTTTTATCATGGGTGATGATATGTTCCACTTTGTTTCCGGCGCTTGTGTATGGGGCTGAGCAGGGGGATAGTGCATCGGTGCAGGCCTCGCAGCTGGAGCTACGGTATGATTTTGGTACGGCATCAAGTCCGGTAATGGAAGGATACACTGCTGTTCATGAAGCTTTGCTGTACACCAGAGAGCTGGGATATGGTCTAGACCAGGCTGTGGCCTCCAGAAACCGTTCGGGGGGTGACGGGTTAAGCAATGATTTTGTGTTGGGTACGTCCTACTCTTTTCTGGTAGATGTGCCGAACGGAGAGTATGATGTCACTGTCTATTCCGGGGATATGCTTACGGGTACCAGCACTACCCAAACCACGTTTACCCTGGAAGGAGCCGCGGCCGGAACGATTACCAGTAAGCAGAAGGTGAATCAGTCGGACTACCATACCACAGTGCTCGATGGGCAATTGACCTTAGGGGTGTCAGGAACGGGGGCTGGCGGGTATTTAAACGGTCTTGTTATTCAAAAGGCGAGTGCTCAGCCCCCTTCGGCACCGGAAGGACTTACGGTTACTGCTGTGGACGGATCAAGCGTCTCGCTTCACTGGAACACCGTTACGAATGCGGTCTATTACGAGGTCTATCGAAGCGGCGAGACAGGCAGTGCGGTTCAGCAGCTGGGATCGACGGCGGATACAAGTTATACGGACAAAGAAGTTGTTGAAGGTGGTCACTACTCCTATTTTGTAACCGCTATTAATGATAAAGGTGTGGAGTCGCAACTTAGTGGTCCGGTCATTGTGGAGAGCACGAATGACACACCGCCTGCCCCGCTGCCGCAGGGAAACGAATATGCCCTTGATTTCGGGCCGGGTGCCGCAGCAGACGGTTATTTGAAGGTCGAGGCCGGGACTGCCTACTCCGAGGACAGCAAATATGGATTCACGGATACGTCCAAAGTAAGCGGAGCTGACAGAGGCACGGCGGATGCTTTAAGAACGGATTTTGTAGTCGTTAAGGACTCAGGGTTCAATATCGATGTGCCGAATGGTGATTATACGGTATCTCTAATCGCGGGTGACAGCAGCGGCGGTACGAATGTGGCTATCCGTGTAGAAAGCATGCAGAAGGTACAGCTTACCAGCAAGAATGCGGGAGAGTATTTGGAAATGAGCTTCGATATTGCGCTGGTCGACGGTCAGATGAATTTCGTATTTACCGGCACGAGACCCGTACTCAATGCGCTTGTGATCAAAAAACAGCCTGAACGCACAGCCGGTGAGAAGCCTACGGTATACATTGCCGGGGATTCTACAGTACAGACCTATGATCCGTACTGGAAGCCACAGGCGGGCTGGGGTCAGATGCTTGGCAAATTTTTTACCACAGCGGTTGAGTTCAATAATCATGCCATTGGGGGGCGCAGCTCGAAGTCCTTCATTGTGGAAGGCAGGTTGGATGAGATCCTCCGGGAGATTAAGCCGGGTGACTATTTTCTCGTACAGTTTGGACATAACGATTCTACGATCAGCGTGCCTGATCGTTATGCTTCACCAGCTGATTACAAAAATTATCTGAAAACCTACGTTCAAGGGACCAGGCAGCGTGGAGCTACGCCGATTCTGCTGACGCCAATGGGCCGCCGGGATTATAACGCTGAAAAGGGCCAATTTAATGTCAGCTTCCTGGAATACGTGCAGGCGATGAAAGAGGTCGCCACTGAGCTTAACGTAGAGCTGGTAGATCTAAGCTCGCGCAGTGTGGCTTATTACAACTCAATCGGATTTGAAGCTACGCGGGCTGTATTCCTATATACGGACCCGGGTGTTTATGCGGCTTTTCCGGCTGGATCAAGTGACAATACCCATTTCCAGGAATATGGGGCCATTCAAATGGCCCGCCTGATTGCCGGAGGCATCGCGGCTCTGGACATCCCGTTATCTGGAGAGGTCCGGGAGAGTGAACCCCCTGCTGCAGTTCCGGTGAAGCCCACAGGCCTGGCGGCCGGCAGTGTCAGTAATGCAGGTGCCGTATTGAAATGGAATGCAGTAGAAGGGGCAGATATCTACAAAATCTACCGCAAACTGGCTTCAGCCGATCCATCTGCTTATACCATGATTGGCTCTGCCACAGTTTCATCGATTTCAGTAGGCGGAATGGCTGAAGGCCAGAGCTATACAGTGAGAGTGACAGCAGTCAACGGACGGGGGGAATCGGAACCCTCCGATCCGCTGACACTGACTACGAAGCAGTCCCGGTACCGTTATGATTTTGGACCTGCCGGTTCACCAGTCGCTGCAGGTTACACTGAAGTGAACCGAAGCGTACTTTATACGCCGGAGCTGGGTTATGGCCTGACTTCAAGCGCCGGGATGAGCGACCGTGACCGTGGGGACGGAACGGATGCGCTGCGCCGGGATTTCGTCATTTATTTTGGCGGGTCCTATGAATTCAAGGTAGATATGCCGAATGGTTATTACTCCGTCAAGACATATACCGGTGACTGGACCGGATCTACCAAAACAAACGTATCGATCGAAGGGAAAGATTATGGAACCATTTCTTCCGGTAAGGGGAGTATAGCTGAGAAGGAGTACAGCCAGATTTCCATCAAAGACGGCCAGATGAATCTGGTGTTCAGTGGAACGACCGCTCATCTTAACGGAGTAGAGATTACACCACTAATGCTGGCGCCGGCGAATCTCAAGCTGGATCAGCTGGATCTTCACCATGATCCGGTAACAACAACCCTTTCCTGGGCAGGTATCGACGGGGCCGCTAAATATAGGGTGTACCGAAAGGCCACAGTAGCTGAGAGTGCAGAGCTTCTGGGGGAAACAGCTAGTCTGACTTTTACAGACTCTACAGCCGATATTGGGATGGATTACCAGTACTCCGTTACTGCGCTGGACAGCACCGGACTGGAGTCGGTGGCTTCCAACCTTCTGCTGGTATCAATGATTGACCCATCCGTAGCCAAAGCTGCTGTTCCAAGCGGTCTGGAGCTGCAGGCCGTACACAAAAATGATGTTAGCTTCCGTTGGAACCAAGCTGGGGATGCCAAAATGTTCAATGTGTACCGGTCAAAATCCGCTGGCGGCGAATATGTCCTGATTGGCAAGACGAAGATGGCGTCTTATACGGACCGTACCATTCTAAGTACGATTCCCTATTATTATAAAGTGGCCTCCGTCAATGCGGGTGGAATTTCCGGGCTGTCCGCTATGCTGGAGACCCCGATTGTAACCACGCTCTTCCGCAATATGGAAAACCTGGACCGTGCGCCGGTTGTGGTCAAGACGAATGAAGGAATGTATCTCAGCTGGCGGATGCTGGGGCTTGATCCCGATTCGATAGCTTTCAATGTGTACCGTGATGGAAAAAAAGTAAATGTAAAACCGCTGACAAGCAGTACGAATCTGCTTGATGCGAAGGGAACAGTGGACTCCAAATATATATTAAAAGCCGTATTAAATGGTGCAGAGCAATCCGCTTCGGAAGTATTCGGTGTATGGCAGCAGCAGTATCTGTCTGTGCCGCTCCAGAAGCCTGCAGATGATTATACGAAGGACGGCCAGCCTTACACCTACAATGCCGGAGACGCGAGTGTAGGGGATCTGGATGGTGACGGGAAATATGAGATTGTCATGCTGTGGTCACCTTCGAACAGCAAGGACAACTCTCAGGCAGGCTACACAGGCATTGTCTATATGGATGCCTACAAAATGGACGGAACCCGTCTCTGGCGGATTAACCTTGGACGGAATATCCGTGCTGGGGCCCATTATTCCCCGTTCATGGTCTATGATCTGGACAGTGACGGCCGTGCAGAGGTGATGCTCAAAACCGCAGACGGCACGATCGATGGCCAAGGTGCAGTGATTGGTGATGCCGCGGCGGATTACCGTAACAGCAGCGGTTACGTGCTGCTCGGGAATGAATATCTGACCGTATTCGATGGGATGACTGGCCGGGCAGTAGATACGGTGGAGTATGACCCGCCACGCGGCGATGTGAGCGGATGGGGCGACGCATACGGCAACCGTGTGGACCGGTTTCTGGCGGCGGTGGCCTATCTGGACGGTGAGCACCCCAGTGTGATTTTTAGCCGTGGTTATTATACGCGGACGGTGCTGGCTGCCTATAACTACAAGGATGGTAAACTGAGCAAGGTATGGCGGTTTGATTCTAGTGACGAAGGGAATGGGGAATACACGGGCCAGGGCAACCACAACTTATCCATAGGTGATGTGGACCGGGACGGCAAGGATGAAATTACGTTCGGGGCCATGGCGATTGATGATGACGGCCAGCCGCTGTATAACACAAAGCTCGGTCATGGCGATGCCATTCACTTCGGGGATCTGGACCCGGCAAGACCGGGCCTGGAGGTTTTTGATGTACATGAGCATGTAGATTCCAAATATGGCATAGAAATGCGTGACGCGGCAACCGGCGAAGCGCTGTGGGGTGTGTATACAGGTATTGATACAGGCCGGGGGATGTCGGCAGACATTGATCCGAATCATTTGGGAGAAGAGGTCTGGGCGGCAACTATTACAAACGGGCAGCAAATTCCGGTCACCGGAATATACAGCGCCAAGGGGGAACTGATAAGCAATACGCTGCCTTCTTCAACGAACTTCGGGGTATGGTGGGATGGCGATCTTTTGCGGGAGCTGATGGATGACAACCGGGTGGATAAATGGGACTATGCGAATCAGACGTCAGGCAATCTGTTAAAAGCCGTGGGAGCGGCCTCGAACAACGGGACAAAAGCCAATCCCAGCCTGCAAGCAGACCTGTATGGCGACTGGCGCGAGGAAATCATGTGGCGTTCCGCCGATAGCACGGAGCTGCGGATATACACCACCACCATGCTGACCGATTACCGGATCCGTACGCTGATGCAAGATCCGGTCTACCGCCTGGCGGTGGCCTGGCAGAACGTAGGCTATAATCAGCCGCCGCATCCGGGCTTCTATCTGGGGACGGGAATGGAGGCGCCACCGGCACCGGCTATCCAGATCGTAGGCGGTCCGCAGAAGGCGACGGGTGTACCCGGGAAGCTGGTGCTGTCCAGCAATAGCGGTTATGACACCGGACTGCAGGATGGCGACTACCAGATCACAATGAATCTATGGTGGGGCAACAACGGAACCAGCTATAAGCTGTACGAGAACGGCAAGCTGATTGATGTCAAGGCTTTTGCCGATCACTCCCCAGAGGCGCAAAATGCGGTGACCAATCTGACTGGAAAAGCAAACGGGACTTATACCTACACTGCAGAGCTTATCAATTCTTGGGGAACAACGGTTTCCAGTCCGCTTGTGGTAACGGTGAAAGACGCGGCTCCCGGCGTTCCGGTGTTATCAAATGATAATTGGGATGGTGACGGGAATTATAATGTGACTATGAATCTATGGTGGGGAATGAATGCGACAATTTACCGTCTTTATGAAAATGGTGTCTTGGTCGATACGCAGCCTCTAAGCGCAAATACACCAAATGCCCAGTCAGCCGTGACATCTGTATTGAACCGCACAGCAGGCGTGTATGAATATCGTGCGGAGCTGGTTAACAGTTCCGGCACAAGAGAAAGTGTAATTATGAAGGTTACGGTCCAATAGAAGGATCATATGGACCTCCAGCATCGATAGGATGCGGAGGTTCTTTTTTTGTAACAAACATGAAACAAGAGTTCCTCTAAATCAGCTCCAATTCCATAACCTCAATGGGCGGGGTTATTTTATATGCGGATATGTGGTATCATTATGTGTTATGACTTACAACTGCGCTATGTGGAGACGCAGGAATAAGCTGAATACTGTTCGTTCATGAACTGAAAATATATGTATTGATAATTAAGGAGACAACATGACTTTTAATGATTTGAATTTGATCCCCGCGATCCTCAAGGCTTTGAGCCAGGAAAATTATACATCCCCCACCCCAATTCAGGAGGAGTCCATCCCTGCGGCATTGGCCGGCAGAGACGTCCTTGGCTGTGCACAGACCGGAACAGGCAAAACAGCCGCGTTCTCATTGCCAATTATCCAGTTGTTAAGCCAGCAGCCTTCTGTAACTGGCGGCAAACGCCGGATTCGTTCGCTGATTCTCACACCTACCAGAGAGCTTGCTTTGCAA
Organism: Paenibacillus sp. P3E; assembly: GCF_001909045.1. Lineage (NCBI taxonomy): Bacteria > Bacillati > Bacillota > Bacilli > Caryophanales > Paenibacillaceae > Paenibacillus > Paenibacillus sp. P3E. The sequence goes on from NZ_LVWH01000211.1 coordinate 24,088, forward strand.
ATCTCGGAAAATATTCAGGCCTATAGCAAATTCACCAGCATCCGTTCAACAGCTATTGTCGGCGGTGTATCGCAAAAAGCGCAGGAGCGCGCATTAAGCCAGGGTGCAGATATTCTGATTGCTACACCAGGACGGCTGATCGATCTAATCAACCAGAAGCATGTCGATCTGCAATATGTGCAGATTCTTGTACTGGACGAAGCAGACCGCATGCTCGACATGGGCTTCATTCATGATGTGAAGCGGATTATTGCCAAAATGCCAGCCAAAAAACAAACCCTGTTCTTCTCGGCTACGATGCCGACAGAAATTTCGAATTTGATCAAAACACTGCTGGTGAACCCGGTGAAAATCGAAATAACCCCGGTTTCCTCCACTGTGGATAGAATTGAGCAGTCGATCTATCTGCTGGAGAACGGCAATAAGCAGAATCAGTTGAACCGTCTGCTGCAGGACAAATCGATTGTGTCTGCACTGGTCTTCACCCGCACAAAACGCGGAGCTGACCGGGTGACCCGCGATTTGACCCGAATTAACATTACCGCCCAAGCGATTCATGGTAACAAGTCCCAGAATGACCGCCAGAATGCGCTGCGCAACTTCAAGAGCGGGGCTACACGCGTGCTTGTTGCTACGGACATTGCCGCCCGCGGGATTGACATTGATGAGCTGTCGCATGTCATCAACTTCAATCTGCCGAACATTCCGGAAACCTATGTTCACCGTATCGGCCGCACCGGCCGTGCCGGTATGAGCGGAATTGCCATTTCTCTATGCGAAGCCGAAGAAATCCCGTACCTTAAGGATATCCAGAAGCTGATCGGCAAGACGATTCCGGAAGTGAAGGACCATGCGTACCCAATGTCCAAAAGTGCTCAGGCTCTGCTGAATGAACGCCCGGCCAAAGCCCCGGCGAAACCGGCGGCCAAGCCGAAGACCAATCCGGCGCGCAAGCCGAAGTCGGAGTGGTTCACGCAAGGTAACCGTCCGGGTAACAGTTCCGGTGGAAGTAAGAGCAGTGCGGGTAGCAAACCAAGCGCGGATGCGGGCCGCAAATCAGCAGCAGGAGCAAGACCTGGGAGTGCTGCCGCCAGCGGAGCCGGTTATAGCGGCAGACCGGGCGAGCGGAACGGCTCCGGTCAGAGCAGCAGACCTGCAACCGGTCAGGCTGGCAGATCAGGCAACAACCACAGCAACCGTCCAAGCAGCAGACCTGCTGCCAAAGCAGGCAGATCGCAATAAACTGCGGCTTTGGGAATACAATATAAGCCTCTCCTAACGGGAGGCGCATATAATAACAAGAACCGCCAGGGTGCAGTCAAAGACTGTCCTTGGCGGTTCTTTTTGTGTTGCATATTATATCAGTTATCGAACAAGTGCTACCCGGCCAGATAAGCTCCCAATTCCTCACGCAGCTCGGAGCTAATTGGGGTCATTGGCAGGCGGAGCGTATCCGAGGAGATTTCTCCATAGGCATTAAGCAGCCATTTGATCGGAGCGGGATTGGATTCCTTGAAGAGAAGCTTCATCAGCGGGATGAGCCGGTCAAATTCTGCTCTGGCTACTTCAATCTTTCCATTTCGGAACTGCTCGTAGATCCCCAGGTACTTCGCAGTATGGACATTGGCCGAGGCCAGCATACCACCGGCGGCTCCACAGCCCAGCATCTCGAAGAAATGGAGGTCATCACCGCACAGCACCGGCTTCGAGCCCAGGCGGGACAGCTCAGAGACGAGCAGCGGCGAACCAGAGCAATCTTTTAAACCGACAACATTATTCATTTCCAGGATTGTTCGTGCCGTATCGATGGTCATACCGACTCCAGCGCGGCCCGGAATATCATAAGCCATGACAGGTATACCTACCTCGGCAGCTTTGCGGAAATGCTCAATAATGCCTTGCTGGGAAGGGCGGCTGTAATAGGGTACTACAACCAGTACAGCATCAGCGCCGGAGTTTGCGGCCATTTCGGTGCGGGCTACCGTGGATGCGGTGTCATTGGTCCCTGTGCCAATAACCAGTGGAATCGAGCTGGATTTCAATAGCTCTCTTGAAGTGTTCACGAGGGTCTGCAGCTCCTGTATGTTGACTGTCGGCGATTCTCCAGTGGTTCCATTGACGACCAGACCATGAATACTGTTCTTGATGATGTTGTTCACATAGCGCTGATACGATTCCAGATCGATCTCTCCAGCTGTATTGAACGGGGTTACCACGGGAACATAGATTCCATAAATCTGTTCTTCTGTTAACATGAATATCGGCCTCCAAAATGTTGAAATCCTTTTATCTTACTGTAGCATGGAATATTCCATCGGCGTTAGCTATAATAAATGATGTGGGTTATCAATAATATTGATGTTGGGGTGAACTTATGGATTTAACATATATGCGGACCTTTCGTGAGGTCGCAAAGCGGCAAAGCTTTACCCGGGCGGCTGAAGAACTGGGTTACGCACAGTCCAGTGTGACCACGCAGATCCAGAAGATTGAGAAGGAATACGGGGTTCCGCTGATGGAGCGGCATGGACGGGTACTGCGCCTGACCCCACCTGGAGAAGAGCTGCTCAAGCTGTTCGTGGAGATTCTGGATTTATATGACCGCTCCAAAGAAACGATTGCCCAGCAGATTGGAGGAACCTTGACGATTGGGACGATAGATTCGTTGGCCGCCTTTTACCTGCCGCCTTTTCTGCAGCAGCTTCGGACAACGTTTCCGGGGTTAAACATTCATCTGCAAACCGAACAGGAAGCCAATCTGGTGGCCAAAATTAGAGATGGCGAGGTGGATATCGGCTTGATGCTGGATCGCAGCACAGCAGATACGCAGCTTGAGCGTATGATCATCAGGGATGAGCCGCTGGTGCTGGTGGCACCAAAGGGGCACGCGCTGGCAAGACTGGACCAAGTGACACTGCAGGATTTGAATAAATGCGAGCTGATCGTCTCAGAGGAGAGCTGTATCTACCGCAGTCTGTTCGAGAATCTGCTGCGCGAGCATGGAATAAACTTCCGTATCGGCTTTGAGCTGTCCAATCTGGAGGCCATTAAGCGCTGCGTACGCAATGGGCTGGGTATTGCCCTGCTTCCGAGAATCGTAGCTGAAGAAGAGATTGAACGCGGAACGCTGGCCGAGCTGCCGTTTGTGCATCCCGAAATCCACTTCGATCTGCAGCTGCTTATCCATCCGAAGAAGTGGAAATCACTGCCGCTGCAATCCCTGATACAGATGCTGCTGGCGGATGCTCAGGCGAAGGCTGTAGCGTTGTGAGATTGTGGGTAGGTAAGTGAAGATAGTCTGGCTAGGGTATATATCAAAAAAAGGTTGGATAAGACTCAGGAGTCTTTCCAACCTTTTTTGTCTTCGCTGGCTTAATATCGGGATAGACTGAAACACTGCGATAATACTGAATTTAGGGTTTCGTGATCATATTTTTGCCTGCGTAAATTGCCTTCCAAAATCTTGTGAGCCCATGCCAAGCATGTATAGTATTGAGCAGGTTCATGCACCCGTATTCTAAAATTGCAAAAATCCAAGTGAGTCTGGTACTCCTCAGCGGTGGGTTCAATGTCGAGCAGACGTAATTGATCTCTGCGGATGCGTTCTGATTGTATGACTTGCACTTGTTGGTGAGTATTGGAAATCTGATTGGAATGTTGTCTGTACATGAGCAACACTTCAGGAAGATTAACCACCTGTGTAACTGCCGATAATCGGTTCCATATTTCGTAATCTTCAGCATGAACATAATTCAAATACTTGATCCCATGGTCCTCTAGTACAGATTTGCGGATCATAACCGTTGGATGCACAATCGTACATTGGAATAACTGCCAGCATCTGATCTCCTCATGATGTAACGGTTTCGTGGTAATAGCATCTAAACCTAACAAATAAACCTGAGAGCCGCAAACGCCGCAGTCCTGATGGATGTCCATGTAATTCACTTGGCGTTCAAAGCGGTGAGGCAATGCAATATCATCTCCATCCATACGGGCAATGTACTCCCCTGTACATAAATCGATGCCTTGATTTAACGTCTCGATTAATCCAACATTTCTTGAATGTGTAATCAATTTAATTCTACGGTCATCAAATTTTCTAATAATATCTAAGGTCCCATCCGTAGATCCGTCATCAATAATTAGTAATTCGAAATCTGTATACGTTTGAGTTAAAATACTGCAAATAGATTCTTCAATATAGGGGGCCATATTAAAAACTGGCATAAGAACGGATATTTTGGTCAATATCTACACCGCCCATCTTCTTTTCTAAAATTATTGTATGTGAGATTTGAGGTGCATGACCTGCATATCTGACTAATTTCGCCTGAATATAGGCCCTACAGTCCAAACCCTTTTCTCTCTGTGTAATTAAATATAGTAAATGATGCAGGAGGGGATTGGGCATGAACTATAATCAGATCAAAGGGACTTACGATGTCATCTTTAGTTTAGGGGCGAATTGCTTACCTGCAGATCAATTATCACGGCATATGCTGAGGAAGATCGGAGGCGTTCTGGATTGGGTGGAGTCACCTGCACTGTCAGGGGTAAGCCATCTTTTACGGAACCGGTTTTTGAATTATATGGAATTACCGAATTTGGCGATTACAGGTATCAATGACAAGGCTGGGTGCTATATTGTGCGGGATGCTGCATACTATATCTTCTCTCATCATGACTTTCCGCTGAATCAGAATACACCTGTTCAACTGGTGAGTTACCCCGAGCTTAGAGAGAAAGTTAGCCGGCGTGTTCCACGGTTTCTGGATACCCTTAAGAACGCTAACCGAATTTTATTTATCCGTACTGAAGGAACTATACATGAAACGGCGGAACTGCTGGATGTTCTACAACAGTTGGTCCCCGGTGAATTCAACTTGCTAGTGATTAATCATGCTCCGGTAGACTATATGGTTGAAACTCCATGGCCATTTCAGAATGTGTGCGCCCTGCAAATCCCGAAGGTACCTGATGAGTTTCACGATAATGATGAACTTTGGAAAAATATATTGGACGGATTCTCGGTCCGCTAGCTAAGTATTTGCAGCAATATATTGACATCAAAAACGGGAATATGGTATATAAAAGGAAGTGTTAGCACTCCTCACAATGGAGTGCTAATCTTCCGGACACTATATGAGGTTATTTTTGAAAGGAGATTTACTTATTCATGGCTAAAAAAGAGTTCAAAGCTGAATCCAAAAGATTGCTGGAAATGATGATTAACTCCATCTATACGCAGCGCGAGATTTTTCTGCGGGAACTGATTTCGAATGCAAGCGATGCCATTGACAAAATCTATTACAAAGCACTGGCCGACGAAGGTCTGGTGTTCAATAAAGAGGATTATTACATTAAAGTGACTGCGGACAAGGAAAGCCGTACACTAACGATCTCCGATACAGGCATCGGGATGACCCAGGAAGAGCTGGAGAACAACCTGGGAATTATCGCGAACAGCGGGTCGTTTGCTTTTAAGAAGGATAATGAAGCAAAAGACGGCCACAACATCATCGGGCAGTTCGGGGTTGGCTTCTATTCCGCTTTTATGGTGGCAGACGATGTGACTGTAGTCAGCAAGGCGCTGGGCAGCGACCAGGCCTTCAAGTGGGAGTCCCAGGGAGCTGACGGATATACGATTGAGCCCGCCGAGAAGGATACCATAGGAACTGAAATTACACTCAAGATCAAATCGAATACAGAGGAAGACAACTACGACGAGTTCTTGGAAGAATACCGCCTGAAATCGATCATCAAGAAATATTCTGACTTCATCCGTTTCCCGATCAAGATGGACATCACCGGCAGCAAGCCGAAGGAAGGCAGCGAAGGGGAGTTCGAGGAAACGAAGGAAGAGCAAACCGTCAACAGCATGGTGCCCATCTGGCGCAAGAACAAAAATGAGCTGACCGACGAGGATTACAATAACTTTTACACAGAGAAACGCTACGGCTTCGACAAGCCGCTCAAGCATATTCACATTAGTGCCGACGGCGCGGTGGTCTATAATGCGATCCTGTTCATTCCGGAGAACACACCGTTCGATTATTACACCAAGGAATATGAAAAAGGCCTGGAGCTCTATTCCAACGGCGTGCTGATCATGAACAAATGTGCTGACCTGCTGCCGGATTATTTCAGTTTCGTCAAAGGGATGGTGGATTCCGAGGATCTGTCGCTGAACATCTCCCGTGAGATGCTGCAGCATGACCGCCAGCTGACGCTGATTGCCAAGAACATCAAGAGCAAGATCAAGAGCCAGCTTCTGAGCCTGCTCAAGGATGAGAGAGAGCAATATGAGAAGTTCTACACTTCGTTTGGCAGACAGCTGAAGTTCGGGGTCTACAATGACTATGGCATGGAAAAAGAAACCCTCCAGGACCTGCTGATGTTCTACTCTTCCAAGGAGAAGAAGCAGGTTACGCTGGCCGAATATGTGGAAAGAATGCCGGAAGACCAGAAGTATATCTACTATGCTTCCGGGGAATCGGTGGAACGGATCGAGAAGCTGCCTCAGACTGAGATGGTATCGGACAAGGGTTATGAAATTCTCTACTTCACTGACGATATCGATGAATTTGCGATCAAGATGATCATGTCCTATAAGGAAAAGGAATTCAAAAACGTATCCAGCGGCGATTTGGGTATTGAAGAGAATGCAGAGGACAAGCCATCCGAAGCAGAAGAGAATGAGAACAAGGAACTGTTCGAAGCAATGCAGGGCATTCTGTCCGGAAAAGTGAAGGCAGTCAAAGCGTCCAAGCGGCTGAAATCCCATCCGGTCTGCCTGTCCACAGAGGGCGAGCTCACGATTGAGATGGAAAAGATCCTCAAAGCCATGCCGAACGGCCAGGAAGTACAGGCGGATAAGGTGCTGGAGATCAACATTCATCATGATGTCTTCAAATCCCTGAAAGCTGCTGCAGAAGGGGACAAGGAGAAGCTTGGCCTGTATACGAATCTGCTATACAACCAGGCACTGTTGATCGAAGGTCTCCAAGTGAACGATCCCGTGCAGTTCACCAACGATATTTGCAAAATCATGGTATAATCTGCAGCGGCTCCGCCCTGCTATATAAAATCCAACCCGCTTCCGGTCTGACCGGAGCGGGTTTTTGCGTGCGCCTCACAGTCGCACTATCTAGGTGGTTCAAATCCACCCGGTGACTTTACCCTTTAAAGTGCCGTAGCCGAAGCAGACTTCCGGCAACCGAAGGTTGCCGGAAGGGCAGGGTGTCTTCCGTAAGGAAGAATCCGAAGGGCCTGCAGGCAAAGTCCAGCCCGGAATGCAGTGAACCAGAGGTGGCGGCGATGCTGGGTGACCCGCCGTAAAAACGGGGAAACCTATACGAAATCGTATATCTTACAGGAAAACACACAAAGGGAAATGACCTGCAAGACTCATCGACGT
>NZ_LVWH01000212.1:0-29616 GCF_001909045.1 Paenibacillus sp. P3E
GTTCTCGGAGCAGGATATGGCCATCTACAAAGTAGATAACAGCAAAGAAAAGGTCAGCTACGGCATGCGCCGCAAGGATGCGGAGAAGGTGCATTCCGGCAAATTTTCTCCAAGGTGTGGATGAATTGCGCCAATTCCTCATCCGGGATCGCTTGCTTAAATTGTTCATTTAACTGGTTCACATGGGGAATGAGGTCGGCGAACATCTCTTTACCCGCTGCTGTCAGATAGATCTGATAGCTCCGGCGGTCTTTGCCATGCGCTTCACGGGCCACATACCCCTTCTTGGCAAGCACATCCAGAATACGCGTAACATTCGTCTTGTCCTTGAAGGTTCTGGCCGCAATCTCGCTCTGGTTAATTCCAGGTCCCGCATACAGCACATTCAGCACTGTCCATTGCTCAAAGGTCAGGTCGTAGCCCTTCTCCATAAAAATGCCCAGCATCCTGCGCTTGATCAGCACCTCGCCCTTAATAATCTGGAATCCAATCAGCTCTGTATAATCAAATCCGTTAGGCATAACCCTCACCCATCCTCAACAAGTTGTCACAGCTATAGTAGCTGTAACAACATTTATTTGTCAAGGACCTTTATCTCGCAGAAAATCAGACTTCGAGTTTACTCAGATCGCTTACTAAATTTCGCATCCACTTGCGGGAGTAAATCCGGGCGTAGCCGAAGCCAAAGCGGACAACCTCCTCCAGAGAGATGACGAGATACACAAGGTAGACAGGCTGCTTCCAAATGTAAGACAGCAGCAGCCCGGATGGGACGCCTATAAGCCACGTTGCGGTCGATTCCATACCGAACACGAACTTGCTATCTCCCCCGCTATTCAGAATGCCGCCGGCGATAATCATATTGGATACTTTGACCCAAAGAAATCCGGCGAACACGATAACGATATAAATGCTCATTTGTTTGGCATCCTCGGAGATATTGAACGCAGAGACATACAGCTTCGAGCCTACCGCAATAATGGCCCCGACGATCAGAGAGATAATGATTCCAAGGCGAATGAACCGTTTGGCGTGATCGAGTGCGATATCGGTCTCGTTCGCACCTAAACGGTTACCAACCATTACCCCGGCTGCACTAGCCAGACCGGACAACAAACCGATGCAAAGCCCTTGCAGCGGGAATGTAATGGTCATCGCAGTCATCTCTGTCGTTCCCATGCGGCTGTAGATGATCGCATATGCCGTTTCGCCCAATACCCAGATCAATTCAGTCAACAGCAGCGGATAGGTCGTTCCAAAAAACTTGCGGATGAGCGGTTTAGGAATCATGAATAAGTTCTTTAATCCAACAGCTCCCGGCAAACGATACCGGTATACGGCACCAATGATTAACAAACATTCGAAAACCCTGGAAATAAGGGTAGCCATAGCCGAGCCCTTCAGACCAAACTCAGGAGAGCCGAAGTGACCGAAAATAAGCACGTAGTTCAGGATAATATTCAAACCAACTGTAATTAAGCTTACATACATTGGCCATTTGGCATGCCCGGTACTGCGCAAAATCGCGGAATACATCATCGTGAGCATGACGGGCACGAATCCAAGTGACATCACCCGCAAGAAAATGTACCCATCGTCTATTACATTCACGTCTGTGGTGAACATGCTCAGAAACAGCGGTGAATCGATGAAGACAGCCGCAGAGAACAGGAACGAGAACGCAAAGCCGACGATCAGCCCGAGACCGAGCACGTGGGATACACTTTTGGCATCTTTGTTCCCCCAAAACTGGGCGGCATAAATGGATACCCCCGTCGATAAACCGGCCAATACAACCGCTATGATCCCGTATATTTTTGTAGACATCCCGACCGAGGCGATTGCCACATCCCCCAGCTGCCCGACCATCATTTGATCCGTCAAATTGAGCAATGCCATCAGCAAGCTTTGAAGCGTAACGGGCACAGCGATTTTATATACACTTTTGTAGAAATTATCCTTGTCTGACATGGATTCTTCATAACCCCCATATTCTCGATTTACAGCTCCCCTAGCCATTCGAAGTCTATGACTTAGTGTGAGGTCACATCACTTTCTTGTAGCGCATGAGCGTGTAATTTTCTTTTGGCTGAACTTCTACAACCTTGAACTTTTTCGCAAAGCACAATTCCTGATACCCTTCTCCATCCACTAAAGTAATGTTCGTGGAGCCGCCTATGATGATCGGAAGCTGCATCAGAATAATCTCATCGACGATGTCCTGATTGAAAATATGCCAGTTCAGAAAGCCTCCTCCTTCTACCATCAGGTTGGTAATGCCGTAGTTTTCCTCCAGCTGACGCTCAAGCTCCACGAAATCGACTTTGTCCTCGCCGCAGACGAGGCATTCCTTCCCTTTTTCCCGGATCAGTCTCATTTTCTCCTCGTCCCGCCCTTTCTCGGTCGTGACGATAATCGTCTTCCCCTGATCGGAGAGCACATTGCTGTCCAGCGGAATGTCCAAAGTAGTCGTCGGAATGATGCGGATTGGATTTTTGTTGGCCTCATATCGATTCGTGAGAAATGGATTGTCCGTCAGAATTGTATTTTTACCAACCATAATCCCCTGTACATTGCCCCGGAATAGATGGATGAATTCGATATCTTGACTGGAAAACAACGAAAATAGCTCCTTACTCGAATTACCTGCCCCCATCGTTAGCTTTCCATCTATAGAAATTTGGCTGAATATAGTAGTTTTCATTTCGCTTCTCCCCATCTCTTATTAGCTTTGAAATGCGCTTAAAGATTTCTGGATCGTCAGATCCATTTTTTGGAGCGCCTGTTCCGGATTACTCTTAGGCAGTTCGTTCAGACCGGCACTGAGCGCCTCCCAGATATGGATCATGAATGAATCGATTGGCATCGGGCGCGCATGATTCAGAAGCGACAGAATCTCTTTTTTGTTAGGCGCAGCAGAAGCGGCCAGATGATTCTGCACCTCCTCATGAGCCGGAATCCGCTGTACCTGGAACGCCCACATCGACTGGCATTCTTCGCTTAGCATAAAACGCGTGAACGATAAGATATTCTCCCGTTCCTCCGACGCTAACGAATGATTAGGGTAAATCAGACCGATGGATGAAGACATGGACAATGATTGCCGGCCTGCAATGACTGGAAGCTGACAAACCCCAAGCTTATGTTTCATATGCTTGTCCAGATGGTTATAAATCCACTCGCCGCAAATAATCGCGCCGATTTTACCGTCAATGAACTGCTCAAGCAGTCCGTGTGAGCCGTCGAGACTGGTGAGTACACCTTGGTCCATCTTGTTGCGGATGAAATGAAGCGCCTGCTTCATTTCAGAGGTGGCAAGATTCGGCTTGCCTGCCTCTACAGGCCAACCGCCAAATGCCGAGAGGAACGGAATAAACCAATAGCCTTGCTGTAGATCTGCCCCGATTGGCACGATGCCCTGAGCCGACAGCCGCTCCGCGGCCTCTTCGAATATGTCCCATGTCGTCGGCGCACTGGCATAAATCTCTTTATTGTAATAGACAACCAGATGGTTGCCCCGTAATACCGGTACACCATACTGAACACCATTTACCTGCATTGTTGAAAGAGCACCTTCCGTGAGCACATCGGCAAACAGCCCGCCCGGCACTTCGGAGTACAGCCCGTTCTCGACATAGGAGGACATGTCCGCAGGAACCATTGCCAGCTGCGGACCCTGACAGGTGTCCTTGACTCCGTTCAGACCCGTAATGAGCTCCGTAATGTTCATCACTTGTGGGGTCACCTGTATACCAAAGCGCTCCGTGTACAGCTTGCAGATTCCCTCCAGCACTTCAATCGAGGTATCCCCCGGACCATCAAATTCATGCCATAAGACGAGTTCTTTGTTGTTCTTCTGCATAGCAGCCTCTCTCCTTTAATTGACTATTGTTGCTGACAAGCACCACAGCCTGATTGGGTGCAAGCAGTAAGTTGTCTAGCGACTGACCTATGCTACCGGTAGTTAAGGAGCTATCCAGTGCCACAGTCATTGGACCGCGGCCAGGGACGGCAGCCATTAAATCGATTTCAGAGCTAGCATCAGCATTCAAATTAAAGCAGCACAGCATCGTTAGATCGCCACGCATGTATCCGTAGAGCACAGTACCGTCCGGTGATTCAGCCACGAAGAAATTGTCCGGCTTGACCAGCTCGAGCCAGTCTTTTTTGAAGTCACTTAGCTCAGCCAGCAGTGGCAGAAGCGGTGCAGGATTCGTCCAATTAATCTTCAGGACATTAAAAAATGCGCGCGGGATGTCGCTTCCGTTCGTATTGTCTCCAAGACCGCAGTTCAATGGCTGCTCTTCGTTCATTTCATAACCGGTTGTCACGTATGGAATTGCGTTCGGAAGAAACTGATTAAATACCGCGGTCATACGGGCAACCTCTACGCCGCCCCGGCTCGTGATCCGGGGTGTATCTGCCGTTTCTGCACAGGCAAACACATGGATATTTAACTCAGGCAGTTCCTCCAGGTAGGCAACCAGATTGTCCTTCGTCATTTGCGTCATGACATTCCATCCGCTGCCAAGCATAATATTGTAGCCGGTGCTGGCCGCTTTCTTGTGATTGCGGTTAAACAAGTCTTCGCTGATCAATATGGCATTTGGATTTATCTCTTTAATCGTGTCAAAAATACGGGTAAGCAGCGGAGTCGGAAGCACATGTCCGATGTCAATCCGGAAGCCGTCAATCCCATATGTCTCGAGATTAAACCGTACTGCCTGCTCCAGAACATCCCACAGCTCAAGATTGGGTTCTTCTCCCGGGTAGTCATTGCATTTAATGGTATCGAACAGCACAAATGGCGCTTGGTCCGGACTTATAAGATGTCTCACTTGCGGAGAGAAGTCCTTATAGAGGCGCAAGAACGTAATGTCTGTCCAAATCGGTTGCACATCATTAATCCAGTCAGAATGCGCCGGAGAAGTCGTTATCCCCAGTTCCTGCTCCACCAAAGTCAGTATTTCTTCTCCGGTTCTGGCAACTCTTTCTCTTAATTGCTGCCAAATGACTGGATTCAGTTCGTTTGGCGGCTGTGAAAACTTCCGAAGAAACGCTTCAGTCTCTTGGCTTCGATAGACCAGTTCCAGCTTGTCAGGCGTACATTCCTCAAAAAAACCAAGCTCTGGAATCGAAGGCGGTGCAAAGCCCTCGAGAGCATCCGTCTTGATCCAATACACCCAATCAGGATGCTCGGCTATGAACTCACTGTTTTTCGCTGTTACGCGCGGAATAAAATCGACAACAGTCTTAATATCAAGCAAATGGCAGGCTTCTACCAGAGCGCCAAGCTCATCGTGAATGGTGAAGTTGTCCATGCCGTCGAGCAGGCTGTCATGCAGGTTCTGATCCAGACGGAATAACGATTGCACAGCGTAAGGTGATCCGATGTCTCCCTTCAGGTTCAACGTGCTATACTGGTTGACCGGAAGCATATATAAAATATTGATACCCATCCTTTTCAGCAGCGGCAGAAGAATACAGAACCGTAAAAAGGTACCGGACTCTGTTGTTCCATCATGATTGTAATCCCAAGCTGTTGAGTAACGGACAAGCGCGGAATAGATAGCACTGTCATCCAGATTCGTGCGCTCCTTAAGCAAATACCTCCACGAAAGCTTGTCCAAATACTTGAAGTGCTCCGTCATAAAATCATACGGGTGTACACAAATTTCACCCTCTTTGGCGAAGAGAACACGTTCATATTGGCACTCGTTCCACACCGCAGGTATCCAAATCGGCTCAACGTCTTTATCCTTGTGAGAAGACAAGTAATCCTGAACAAGTCTTAATTTGCTGTCATTGCTCATTAGCAGGTGCCACCTCTCGTTGATCGTAGTTCTATGTTTACGGAACAAAAACCGTCTTTAACGTTTCACTCTCAACCGGTTTCGAAGTGTCCAATTCATAGCCGATAAGCTCGTTAATCGCTGCTTCGTGCTGATTCAACTTCACTTTTCTAGTCACTAGTTTCTTCAATTCCGGTGTCTCGGCAGCAAATCGTAAAGCCTCCTCGAACATGTTGCGGTACTCCCCTGCTGCGATAATTTTGATCGCCTGCTGTGCAAATTTGGTGGGGGAAAAGGTATACCGGTATTTCGCATTAATCCCAAAGGGAACAATACGGCCTCCACGCTCAATCCATTTCTCTGCGAATTCGAGCTGGGTGCCCACCGTATCGATAATCAGATCAAATTTGTGGCCCGAGCAGATCTCGTTTACGGTGGCTTCATTGAGTTGGGATGGTGTCATTGCGAAATCTGAAATTTCTCTTGCAAAGGCGAGCCGGTAGGGGTTAATTTCTGTCGCAACAGTGAGTGCTGCTATCGATTTGCTGACCATTTGGCATAAAATACCCATTGGGCCCGACCCGAGAACAAGGACCTTATCATCTGCTGAAACGCCAGCCTCCTTGAAATTGTGCAGCACACATGCAAGCGGCTCAATCAAAACCCCCGTCTCCCAGCTCATATGGTCCGGAATTCTATGCGCAAACGTTTGTGCAGTTGAGAAAAAAAAAGTGAATGTCCCATTTCGATTCAAGCCTGCAATGGGCATTCCCTTTCCGTCTATGCCCGTACACAGGTTAGGCTGGTTCTTCCGGCAAAAGTAACATTCACCGCAACTTTGATTCGGATCAATCACTACTCGGTCTCCCACCTTCACGCGGTCGACGCTGCTGCCGATTTCTACGACGGTTCCCACAGCCTCATGACCGCGAATAATATCTGGAACCCCCTCCTCTTTACCGGTTATGACCGCTAGATCCGTTCCGCACACACCTGTCATCTCAATCCGGATTTTGACTTCATCCGCCGCTGCAATCTGCGGCTCCTCACATTCGCAGAGTTCCAGCTTGTGGTTGGATGACCATACCAGAGCTTCCATCTACTCGCCTCCATTTTCATCGTCTTTCAGAAAAAATTGGTTATTTTTCAATTTCGTTCAAAATATATCACATTGCCTTTGTCGAAGTAAGGGGAATTTTGTAATTAAATGTTATATATAAACATTTTTACACAAACATCACACTCACAGGCTCTAATCACTCAACTTTCGGAGCCTGAAATCGGCAGATATGCCTTGATCTATCTGCATCAGCGCAAGAAGTCTCTGCGGGTACGGAGCAAATCACAGCGACGGTTACAGAAATGGTCGACATTTCAAAAAATGCCGCCGACGAAACAAGAAATATGGCGGCGGCTGAAGAACAATTATCGTCCATGGAAGAAGTAAAAGCCTCCTCCCGTCTGCTAAGCGCTAGTGCGCAACAGCTTCAGGATGAGCTTGGAAAATTTACTCTCGCAAAAAGTAGCTGAGCTAAAGATTAAACGCCAGCCCCAACAGAACATAGGCCGCTATCCTGAACAGGGGGGCGGCCTATGCTCTGTTGGGTATTCTATAGGGTAATTCAAAATAAGCCAAACAAAGGCCGGTTAAGACAGTTTTACAACATACGTAATGAACTGGTATGCATTATCCTTCAGGACCGAAACGGATGCCAGCAGTTTTTTGCCCGAGGGACTCCAGCGCAGCTGGTCCGCCACCTCAATGTCATTCAGCACAGGCGTCTGCTCCCCCGTCTCCACCTCGGTGATGAACAGGCCATCCTGGTCCTCGGCAGCGTTAGCGGATGTGGTTACATAGGCCAGCTTGCTGCCGTCCGGTGACCAGCTGGTCCCGAAGATCTGCTGGCCTGCCGCCAGCCGAGACTGTTCGCTGCCTTCACTATCGCAGATCAGCAGCACCATCTCTCCAGGCTTCGTCCGCTCTACAATCGCCAGTCTGCTCCCGTCCGGTGACGGGATCACCCACATCACATTCTTTTTTAGCACCTTGGTCTGCTTCGTTTCGGTATCATAGGCGCTGAGCTGGCTGTCTTCCCCTGTAATATAAAGAATCCGGCTGCCGGACTGAACAACCTCATGAACGTAAGGAATGCCAGTCTTCAGCACCGTTTCCTGCTTGCCGTTCACGTCTGCTTTTACAATATTTCCTTCCATATCCGGGAAAAGCACATGTTCATTGTCGGCCCATGACCCTTCCTCACTTCGGAACTCTGCAGCACTCGCCTTCACAGATACACCCGTGGCCAGATTCATAATGAAACCAAGTCCGGTAGCCTCATAGAGTTCTTTGTAAAAAACCCGGCTTTTGTCCGGGGACAGCTGCGCCGCACCATAATTCTTCTCCCCCTCCTGCAGAGGCGTGTCCACACCCGAAGAGAGCGTGCGGAGATAGAGATTATGCGGATACCGTTCCTGGCCTTCCACCGTCTGCGGAGGGAGATTACGGTTCTCTTTATCGAGTACTATGACCTCCTCACTGACAAAATCCAACCCCCGTATGCCCTCCGTTTTTTCGATACCCGCAAGCTTTAGCTTCGTATAGACGGATTCACTGGTATTATCCATGACCGTGATTTTTTTGCCGGATTTCTCGACAGTCTGACGTGAATCCGTATTCTCTGTACTGCAGGCAGCTATGGACAGAAGAACAGCACTGCACAGCAGCATCTGCATCACTTTGCCTGGCCTGAAATTTTGGTCAGGATTCATAGTATGGTTCCCCCCTGATTGAGTTGCTCCCAGCATAACGGATACTTATTTCTAAATAACCCGCCGGATGTTTCCAAGTTGTAAACTTAAGCCCTTCAGGTCATGACGGGAAAAGACAGCTGAAACGCCGCACCTTCACCGTCCGGCTCCAGCAGGGTTATGGTTCCGTTCTGCTTCTCCACCAGATTACGGACCAGAGACAAACCTAATCCTGTCCCTCCCGACTGTCGGGAGCGGTCACGGTTGACGGTGTAGAAGGGCTCAAAAATCTTCTCTCTGAATTCTGCCGGAATGCCAATGCCGGAATCCCTGACCATGATCCAGACCCGGTGATCCCGGACCACGCTGTGAAGATGAACCGTCCCTTGCGGGACATTATATTTGATCGCATTATCCAGCAGATTGATAAAGATATGCATGAAGCTTTCCTTATCGATCCAGATCTGCGCCGGCTGTACGTCCAGCGTGATGGTGAGCCCGTACCGTTCTGCCTTGCCCTTCATGCGGCCGCAGATATCCTGCAATACGCCCGCTACCTCCAGCAGCTCCGCCTGGGATTCAAAATCATATTTCTCCAGCGCCGTCAGCTGCAGCACCTTCTCCACCATTTCATAGAGCCGCTGCGTCTCCTTCGCAATACTGAGCTTGGCATCCGACAATAGCTCGGGATCATCATCGTACATGTTCAAGAGATCGACATAGGCCTTGATTGAAGTCAGCGGCGTCTTGAATTCGTGGCTGATATTGCCAATGTATTGCTTCTGCTGCTGCTCCAGCGCCTGAAGCTTCTGCACGGCGAGCTGCAGCTTGCGCTGCTCTTCATCCTTCGCGGCAATGCTGCTGTCGATCTCCCGGCTCATGAAGTAAATGCCTTCAGCCAGCTCCCCCAGCTCATCTTTGCGCTTGACCGGGGGAGCGGAGATGTACTCGGCGCGGCGGATCGATTCCGCCGCCCTCTTCAGCCGCCCGATGGCCGCGGCGGCCTTGTTGAAATACAGGTAGCCGCCAATGAAGCTCAAGACCAAAACTGCGGCGCCCGTGGTCAGGAAGAGATTCAACAGCGTCCGCTGGAAGCTCTGGGCATCCTGCAGCGGATACTCCAGCTGGATCACCCCCATCTGTTGATCAGGCCCCTGCAGCGGCGCCAGATAGAGCATAGTATCGCCGGCGCTCTGGTAGGCGATTTTGTTCTGCAGCGCATAGGCTAGCGCTTCGGCGGGTTTCTGCTCCGCCGCTAGGTCCCCCCCCTGCCGGGATGTCCCCGCCTGCTGCCCGTCTGCATCGTACAGCGTCACCTGCAGCCCGGTGAACCCGGCCAGCTCTACAGCCAGCGCTTTCCCCCGCTGCTGCATGAATGCCTGCGGCTCAAGCCGTGTGCCGGTATAATAGGTCTGTTTGACGCGCAGATTTACTGTTTTGACATGCTGGGCGAGTGCACTCTCGATCTGTGCCTGCTGGTTACGCTCTACTCCTTGCAGTACGAAATAGCTCAGGATGCTAATCGATAGAATCAAGAGCACCGCCAGAAACAGGCTGAATTTCAGCTTGATGCTAATCCTCATGCGAAGCTACCCGCCGGAACCGCCTTGTAGCCCACCCCATAGACGGTTTGCAGAATATTCTGGTAGGGCTCGCCCAGTTTTTTGCGCAGCCGCTGGATGTGAATGTCCACTGTGCGCGTACCGCCGGCATAGTCCATTTCCCAGACCTGCTCCAGGAGTTCTTCGCGCATATAGACCCGCTGCGGATGGGAGAGCAGCAGGTGCAGGAGATCGAACTCCTTCGGTGTCAGCTCCAGAAGTTCCTCTCCAAGCTGGGCAGATCTCCGGTCCTGGTGAACCCTAAGCGCACCATATTCGATTAGCTCGCTTTTGGCCTCGGCCGTATTCTTCTCCAGCCTGCGCAGCAGCGCCTTCACTCGGGCCAGCAGCTCGCGGATCTCAAACGGCTTGGTCATATAATCGTCCGCTCCCAACTCCAGGCCGACGATTTTATCGACAATGTCATTTTTGACGGTGAGCAATATAATCCCGATGTCATCACGGTCCTCCAGCTTGCGGCATACATCATACCCGTTCAGCTTCGGCATCATCACATCCAGCACCATCACATTGGGATGAAAAATTTGCGCTTTGGCAAGCGCCTCTTCGCCGTCTCCGGCGGTATCCACCTCATAGCCTTCACGCCTCAGCGCGTAGGCAATCGCATTTACAATACCGGGCTCGTCATCGACTACCAGCACTTTTTTGGTCATTTGAGGTTCACCTCCTTCACTTGCGGTTATTTATTTCATGCCCGGCCTGTTCAGCCTTAATCTTGCCCCTAAGTGCACATATACTTCCAGACGGACACCATGCGGAAAAGTTCCCGTTGCCTGAAAATAGTTGAGACCCCGTATGATGTAAAACGTAGTATCCGGCAGAGGCCTATTCTTTAGGTTATCTTAAAGAAGAGTTAAGCTTAACCTCAGCTTTGCCGGTTACAATGAATTTAAGCATAAGTATCCTAACCCATGAAACTAATAACCCTGTGCCGATATAATATAACTTGAAAAGAGGATGAATGGTATGAATATTAAACGAGTGATGATTGTCGGGAGCATGATTGTAGCGATCTCCTTCGGTGGAACTACCTGGGGCAAACCCATCGCAAATGCGAGTCCAGTCGCCAAATGGTCTGCCACCAATGTAGCCGAGAAAGATGATTTGCTGGAAGCGTTGAATCAATCCTCCGATCAAGAGCTGTATGACGCGCTGTACGATGGCAAGTCGCTGAAGGATATCGCTGTAGAGAACGGTGGAAATATTGAAAACATCATTAATTTGCAGGTGAACCAGCTTACACAGCAGCTTAATCAACGCCTCGCCAGCGGCAACATCACCCGGCAGCAATATGCCGCACAAAAAGCCGAATTACAAGAGATCGTGACCCAAAGTGTAATGACTTCATTCGGCTGACAGAGGGTACATACACTCTATATAGTCTGGAAAAACAGGCTGTCTCCTCCGCAGAAATGAACTGCTTAGGAGACAGCCTGTTTTAGTTGGGCAACGGCGTCGTTGATGCGCCACCTGCAGCCTGCTGCGCGCCAGTAACGGCATTTATGCCGTTGTTTCAAGCCCGGTGGCCTCATCGGCTAGAATTAACAATGAGAGTATAGCAATCACTTGTGTCGATCTGTTTGAACAATATCGGATACAAACTTCTGATCAGAGAGGTACGAATTCAAATACTAAGAACATCCATCAAGCTTCTAGTATTATGTAGTTTAGTCGCAGTTGAATCTCTTTTTCACCCAAAGTGCGCTGCCTAACCAATCGACGTTCTCGATTAATTTCGGGAGCGTTTTTTATTTGCTTTCATTTTATGAGCAGACCCATTTGTCCTTCGGACAATTCAAAAAAAGCGACATTCACACTACGGTCAGCAGGAATGTCACTTTGGTTGGGTAAAAATATAAGGATTTATAGGTTTCACGCTATAAATCATCCTTTTATTTCTCACTGAAACGGATTCCGTCCGTATAAGAACGGCGAAGCCGTTTCCACTTGCTATTGAACTTCGGCAGGTAAGGCTTACACCTTAGGTTTATCCCGGGTAACCTCCAGAATATCGAGGAAAAAGACGAAAATAGGAATCCCAAGGATCAGACCCCATACGCCGATATAATGCTCGGAGAACAACAACACAATGAAGGTGTAGAACATGGGCAGATTCATTTTGGAGGACATCAGCTTCGGATTCAGGAAGTAGCCTTCCATGAAATGCAGCACAGCAATCAGTCCCAGCACGTACAGCGTCATTACGAGACCACCGATATTGTAGCCGATGATACACAACGGAATGAGTGAAATCAAAAACCCAACCACCGGAATCAAGCTAAGCAGGAAGATCATGATCGCCAGCGCGAAAAGGTACGGGAACGGCTCAAAAAAGAAGCCCATGATCCATAAGCCCACCACAGTGAACAGGGTATTGAAAAGAGCAATGAGAATTTGTGCTTCAATAACCTTGCCGAAAGAAGAGATGAATTTCTTGCCAAAATACTCCAGTTCCACATAGAACCAGGCAATCTTGCTGTCTCTCAGACGGGAAGTAAAGTTAACAATGCGGGTTTTCTCAAGGATGAAGACAAAGCTTAGAATAGTTGCTAATACGAAGGTGGTCCCCCAGTTACTAATTTTGAGCACATATCCAATGCCGTGGGTCATATAGGATTCATAATTCAAATCCTTCAACTGATTGAACAGGTACTGTGTAATTTCGTTCTGCGGGAGATCTTCAGAGGTTAGAGTGGTTAGAAAATCGGTCAACTGCTTAATCTGCGTATACACTTTGGGCAGATATTTGACGAGCGCTAGCACAATCATCGTGATTAGGGCGAGGTACAAGACGACAATAATAACCTTGCTGTTCACCTTGACGAATTTGCCGATCTGCTTGGACAGCAGCACCTGAAAGCTATTCATTACATAAGCAATCAAAAACGTCAGCAGCACCAGGTTGAGCATATCCCGGATACTGTACAGCAACAGTGCGATCAGCGCCAAAATCAAAAAGCGCCGAACTGTTAAATTCGCGTAATAACGCTTAAATACATCCATTGTTCCTCTGTTCCTCTCCATTCGCTTGCAATTAAGACTTTATCATATAGTCTACATTACCCAAATCACTTATAGCAACTGCAAGCCTCTTCAAATCTGCGAAAACACTAACTTTATGTCGGATTTCGGGAGCTGGACTGTTATATGTTATAATATGCCAGTGGAAACGGCTTCGCTTCTTGTAAAAGCTTATGCTCCTGAAGCAGCGATACTACGTATCGCTTTCAGAAATCCGTTTCAGCGGGAAATAGAAGTATGATTTATAGCGCGAAACCTATACATCCTTATATTTTAAGAACTGGAGGCTTAACCTTTATGGGGAAAATTATCTGCATCACCGGCGCATCATCCGGAATCGGGCTATCTTCGGCTCTGAAATTCGCTAAGGAAGGCTGGACTGTCTATGCGGGAACCCGCAACCTGGAACGGGATCAGGAGCGTTACAGCGAAGTGCCCCATCTGAAATTCGTAGAACTGGAAGTCACAGAACCTAACAGCATTCAGCGGGTAACCGATCAGATTGAGCAGGAGCAAGGCCGCCTGGATGTATTGTTCTGCAACGCTGGCTTCGGCTACCTCAGGGCGCTTGGACAAGCACCGATTGAAGATATCCACCGCGTATTTGACACCAATGTCTATGGGGTGATGCATACGATCCGTGCGGCGCTTCCTCTGCTTCGGAAGACCGGATATGGACATATTGTGGCGACCTCCAGCGTGGGCGGACTAGTGGGCCAGCCTATGAACGAGATCTACTGTGCCAGCAAGTTCGCTCTGGAAGGCCTGCTGGAAAGTATGGCTACCTATTACAAACCACAGTTCAACATTGATATCTCTTTGCTTGAGCCCGGGGCAATTGCCACGGAGTTCAACAACACCGTGCTTGGTCATGTAGCCAATACCGGTGGCATTCTGGAAGACGAATATAAGCCGATTCTGGATGCCTACAGAGCCACGTTCCTTGAGCGTAATACGGAGCCTCAGACCGCCGACTCCGTCGCCGAAGTGATGTGGGACCTGGTGCAAATGGAGACCAAGCCGCTCCGTATCCGCACTTCAGAGCAGGCTGAGAAATTCGTCTCTCGCAAAGTAAGCACAGACCCTACCGGCCTGGAAGGCGTGCTCAGCACCCGTAAGATCCAGTTGAATATGTAGGTCACGCTTACCCTTATTGCTGAAAAAGCACAAATAGATGAAAAAAATAACCGGACTGGGGCAGCTCTTGCCCGGTCCGGTTTTCAGTTGTGCCTGCGTTTGGAACAGCCATAGGCGAATAACTGTCTATTGCCTGTCCTCACGTTTCACATCACACTTATCTCTGGATCGGCTCAATCCGGTATACTCCGGTTCCGCCAGTACCTGATGGCCCGCCTGTAATCTGCCAGCCGAAGGAGAGCACAGAAGCCAATCTGTTTTTTTCGGCTTCGGTCAAAGCTATTTCAGCCGCTTCCTTGCCTTCCTCCAGCTCCAGCTCGGCCTGCTTGCCAAGAGCAACAGAAATCCAGCTGCGAATGCCGCGAATGGTATTGTATTTGATCTGGTAGCCTTGCGTTACCGCCTGGCGGAATGTTTCCGGCTGCTCACCCGCCAGAAGGGCCAGCTGGGCATAATCAAATTCATATTCACTTTCATCCACCGGCAGTTCGCCTGCCTCTACTCTGCGCAGCAGCTCGTCATCGGACCAGCCGAGGGATCGCAGAGATTCTACCAGCAGGGCATCCCATTGCGACAATTTTACTTTTTGTACGGTCTCTGTCATCTCATTACCTCCCATTATCATTGTAAATTGGTGCTGTATTCAGTCAAGAGCCACATAGTGGCCCGGGCTTACTTCACGCAGCATTGCCTGTGCAGCTGCTTCCCGTTCACCAGAATAGCCCTCCAGCCTGATTCTCTGGCTGCCCTTACGCGGGTCCGTCTCCAGAATGGAGGATAGTAGTGCCTTAGTGTAGGGATGGAGCGGGTTGTCATACAATTCGTCGCTGTCCGCTACCTCAACCAGCCGTCCGCCATACATGACACCGATGCGGTCCGATATATGCCGGACCATCGACAGGTCATGGGCAATGAACAGATAGGTGAGACCGAACTCGGACTGCAGGTCCTCCAGCATATTGACGACCTGGGCCTGAACCGAAACGTCCAGTGCCGAAATGGGCTCGTCACAGACGACAAATTCTGGCCGGACCGACAATGCCCGTGCAATGGAGATGCGCTGCCGCTGCCCGCCGCTGAACTCATGGGGATAACGGTACAGATGCTCCCGCTTAAGCCCTACCCGTTCCAGCAGTGCGGCGACCGCCTCCTTGCGTTCTTCCCCCTTATCGATGCCATGGATCTTCATCGGTTCACTGATCAGTTCAAGCACATTCAAGCTCGGATTCAGGGAAGAGTACGGGTCCTGAAAGATCGATTGAATGCGGCGGCGGAAAGGCTTAAGCCCCTTCTCCCCAAGCTTGCCAAGCGGCTGGCCATCAAAGAAAACCTCACCGCCGGTATA
Organism: Paenibacillus sp. P3E; assembly: GCF_001909045.1. Lineage (NCBI taxonomy): Bacteria > Bacillati > Bacillota > Bacilli > Caryophanales > Paenibacillaceae > Paenibacillus > Paenibacillus sp. P3E. Next base: position 15,666 of record NZ_LVWH01000212.1, read on the forward strand.
ATCATACAACCGGAGCAGGCAGCGTCCCACTGTGGACTTGCCGCTGCCCGATTCGCCCACCAGCCCGAAGGTTTCTCCCTGGCGGATCTGAAAGCTTACGCCATCGACAGCCTTCAGCACAGCTGTATCTCGTCCGCGCATATCCTTTCCTTTAGAGAAGTGCTTTTGAAGATTAGTCACATCCACCAATACTTTGCTCTCACTCACCGGAATCTCCCCCTTCGGCATGGACTGCGGTCTGATCCTGCATCCCCTCCGCCAGCCAGCACATAGAGCGGTGGCCCGCAGTGAGTTCTACTACAGGCGGGCGTTCGCTGCAGCGGGCAAAAGCATGGGGGCAGCGCTCCATGAACGGGCAACCCGGCGGGGGGGCGAGCAGATCCGGAGGTGTGCCTTCAATGGGAATCAGCCGCTCACGTGAACCGCCGCCGCGCTTCGGAATCGAGCGCAGCAAGCCCTCCGTGTACGGATGCCGGGGACGGTAAAAGATATCCTCCACCGTCCCTTCCTCCATAATCAGCCCCCCGTACATCACAATCACGCGGGTGCAGACCTGGGCGACCACACCCAGATCATGGGTAATCAGTGCAATGGCCGTATCAGAATTCTCTTTGAGTTCCTTGAACAGATCCAGGATCTGCGCCTGTATCGTCGCATCCAGCGCTGTTGTCGGCTCGTCAGCGATCAGCAGCTCCGGCTGGCAGGACAATGCCATGGCGATCATTACGCGCTGACGCATTCCGCCGCTGAATTCATGCGGATACTGCTTCAGACGCTGCTCCGGATTCTGGATACCTACCTGGAGCAGCATCCTGGCTGCTTCGGCAACCGCCGCTTCTTTATTCAGTCCACGGTGCCTGCGGATGACCTCCGTCAGTTGCTGGCCGATTTTTTTCACCGGATTCAGGGAGGTCATCGGGTCTTGAAAGACCATCGCGATCCGGTTGCCCCGCAGACTCCGCCACTCCTTCTCTGAAAGTCCGGTCAGACGCTCGCCTCGAAACTCGATATTCCCGGCTGTTATGCGTCCCGGAGGCGTAATCAGCGACATGATCGCTTTGGCCGTGACACTTTTGCCGCTGCCGGATTCCCCGACAATCCCCACCGTTTCACCAGCATCGATATGAAAGCTGACCCCCCGGACGGCCTGGTTCTCCCCATCCCGGGTAGCGAACGAAACCTGTAAATCCTCAACAGACAGCAGCCGCTTCGTCATGATGTCTTCACTCTCCCTATCTCCGCATCAGCTTCGGTTCAAAGCCGACACGTAAAATATCACCCAGCACATTAAAGCTCAGTACAGTCAGCAGGATCAAAAGACCCGGGAACAGCGCGAGATAAGGCGCCTGGGCAATATAGCCCTGCGCGCTGTTCAGCATGCTGCCCCACGTCGCATTCGGCGGCTGCACGCCAAACCCGAGAAAGCTCAGCGAGGATTCCATCATAATCGCTGAAGCGATATTGTTCGTCGCACCTACGATAATGACCGGGACCAGGCCGGGAAGAATATGCCGCCAAATGATGCCGGAGGCGCTTTGTCCTGAAGCTTTGGCATAGAGCACATATTCACGTTCCTTGATCGTCATCGTCTCTGCCCGGACAACCCGCGCCACGTTCATCCACATCAAGAGGGCAATAATAATGATAAGGTTACCGACGCTTGGCTTCAAATACACGCTGAGCAGCAGCAGAATGAGAAAGGACGGGATCGACATGATTACATCCAGCATCCGCATCAGCAGATTATCCAGCCAGCCGCCAAAGTAACCGCTGATTACACCTATGGTAGCCCCGATGCCTGTTGCCACAATCATCGAAGCGAAGCCGACCAGGAGAGAGATGCGCCCGCCGTATAGCGCTCTCGCCAGATAATCGCGGCCATAATCGTCCGTACCGAACCAGTGGCCGGCACCCGGCGGCTTGAGCCGGGCCATGGCCTCCATGGCATTGGGATCATAGCCGGACAGAAAGGCAAACACTGCCCCAAGCGTGAACACGATCAGAGTCAGCAAGGCGGCGACACCCAGACCGTTCGCAAACAGCTCGTCTTTTACATTTTTCCATTTACTGCGGTTCATGAGGTCACCCCTTTAGTTGGATTCGCGGGTCCACGAAGCTGTAGAGTATATCTGCCACCAGATTGCCAAAGATCAGCATCAGGGAGGAGAACAGGGTAATCCCCATGATTAGCGGATAATCCATTCCCTTGACTGCTGTCATGCCCAGTGAGCCGATGCCCGGCCAGGAAAAAACCGTCTCCGTCACGATAGCACCCGCCACCAGATCCCCCATCGACATACCGAGCAGCGTAATCACCGGCAGCAGCACATGCTTCAGGACATGACGGAACAATATCGTCGACTTTTTGGAGCCAAAAGCATACTGAATCTGTACATATTCCTCCTTCAGCTGCCCAATAGTGCTGGAGCGGATATAACGCACATAACCGGCAAGAAAACCAAAGGCCAGCACGGAGCAAGGCAAAATGCCGTGCTTAAGCACATCCGCCGCGGATTCTACCCCAATGGTGCGCATGCCCATGCTTGGGAGCAGGTGCAGCTTGATCGCGAACAGGTACATCAGCAGAATCGCCAGCCAGAATAATGGAATGGAGATTCCGACATAAGAAATGAAGTTAATCAGCTTGTCGGCCCAGCGGTTGCGGTTCGCTCCGGCAATCAGGCCGAGCGGAATTGAGAGCAGCACAGCCAGGGCAATCGCGCTGCCCATCAGACCGGCGGTTGCCGGCAGGCGCTCCAGAATTTGCCCAAGGACGGGCTGGTGATTAACCAGGGAATACCCGAAGTTCCCCTGTGCCATTTCTTTGATCCAGATAAAATACTGAATATAGGCCGGTTTGTCCAGTCCCAGGTTATGACGGATACGCTCAATGTCATCCGCATGCATATTCGGTGTAACAAAAGACAGCACCGGATCTCCCGGAGCCAGCTTGATCATGGTAAAGCACACTACCGACACAAAGAACAGCATCGGCAGTGTTTGCAGCAATCTTCGTACGATGAGTTGTCTCATACGCAGCTTCTCCCGCTCCCCGCCGGCAAAAAAATAAGCTGGGCGGCCCAGCTTATTTTTTCCCGCACTTATTTTTCCCGCGCTTATTTCTGATAGATCTTGGACAGGTCTTCGAAAATCACGACAGGCTTCAGTACCGCTTCTTCAAGACCGCCGTAGTTCTTGGAAATAGCGACAACGGTTTTGGTATATGCGATGGGATAGATCGGCGCATCCCCGGCGACGATCTCTTGCGCTTTTTTGTAAATATCCGCACGTTTGGCTGGGTCGGCTTCACCCGCACCTTCATTCAACAGCTTGTCGACTTCAGGATTCGCATAATGCGAATAGTTCGAAGACGCTCCCGAGGTGAACAGAATGCGGTAAGCATCTGGATCATAACCCATAATATAGCCGGTCAGGGCCAGTTCGAAATCAGTAGCCTTCAGGTCAATGAACTTCTGAACCCAGGCCGAAGAATCCATACTCTTCAGTTCAACATCCACGCCGACGGCCTTCAGCTTCTGCTGTACATACAGCGAGATGGCTTCCTGTGCCTTGTTGCCGCTCTGCACGATGAATCTCAGCTTCAGATTGCTGACTCCTGCGGCTTGGAGCATTTCCTTGGCCTTCGCTGCATCGTTATCAAAGGTAGGCACATCATTCGTGAAGTACAACGCATCCGGAGTCAGGAAGGATTTAGCCGGATCCGCATATTCACTGGAAGTGTAGGCGGTCTGGATGATCTCATCACGGCTGAGTGCCAGTGACAGGGCTTGACGGACTTCTTTTTTGGCCAGGACACCGGTATCACTGTTCGCATTGAACATCAGATACGACAAACGTCCTTCGGCGTACGGCAGGATTTCAAAGTTGTTGGTCGCTTGAATCGTGCTTACATCCTTAGGATCAAGGTATTGCACATTAATTTCACCGTTCTGCAAGGCCAGATTGGCTGCGTTCGCATCCTTGGCAATCCGGTAGGTCACTGAATCCAGGTGCGGCTTGCCGCCGAAATAGTTGTCGAAACGCTCCAGTGTCAAATATTCGCCTGCTTTGTATTCTTTGAACTTGAATGGGCCGGAGCCTACCGGAGCAGCGTTTTTGGTGCTTTTCTCAATATCGGTTTCATTCTCAAAAATGTGTTTTGGAATCGGAGTGACCTGCACCAGCGTAGCCTCGAAAGCCGGACTGACCTGCGGCAGCTTGAATTCCACAGTCAGATCGTCCACCTTCGTGGCGGTGATTGGTTGGTCATTAATCAGGAAGTTAGCCCGCAGGAAGCTGTTCTGCTTCTCATCCAGAATCTTATCGATAGTGAACACTACGTCATCGGCTGTAAGCTTCTCCCCATCATGCCAGGTAAGTCCGCTCTTCAGCTTCAGTGTATAGGTAAGATTATCGGCAGATGGTGTCAGGCTGTCCGCCAGATAAAAGGTTTTCTTCCCATTGTTGACCTGAAACAGCGGCGCGTACAGCGCCTGGTCAATCGTCAGGCTGACACGGTCGCCCGCATAGTTCGGATTAAGCACTACCGGGTCGGCTGCTACACCGATAATCAGGCTTCCACCATCCTTCGGCCCTTCGCCCGCAGCAGGCTGCTGTGATTCTGCAGGCGTCCCGCTTGCTGCCGGTGATGCGGCGTTGTTCCCCCCGGAGCACGCACTAATCAAAAATGTTAACAATATGATAGCTATAACCCCAGATAACCCTCTGCGCATATCTTTCTCTCCTCCATTGTCTATGAGCAAGCTCACTCTTTATTTTTCTGAATTATATATCGGAATACTCGGAATTACAATGGATGGGAATTAACATAAATGTAACACGAAGGAAAAACATGGTTTGAACTCTTTATCCCGCAAAAAATGAGGGTTAGTCCAGTACCTCTGCAAATATATTGAATACATATAATCCATACATCTATCTGTACTGGAGTGGACCATGATGAACGAGAGCAAGAAGCGGGTGCTGCTTGGCAGCCCGATTCACCAGAAGCCGCAGATTCTGCAGGAATTCCTGAATTCTCTGCTGCGCTTGCGGCGCGTAAATTTCGAACTGGATTTCTATCTGATCGACGACAACGAGGATGAGGCATCCAGCCGTGTGCTTGAGGCCTTTGCAGCCCGCAGAAATGAAGTATTCCTGCAATCCTCCGGCCTTCATGACGCCTATATCCGCAATGATACAACCCATTTCTGGAACTCCAGCCTCGTCTGGAAGGTGGCGGGCTTCAAGAACCTGATGATCCGGCGGGCTGAAGCCTTCGACTATGATTATCTGTTCCTGATCGATTCCGACCTGATTCTGCACCCGGACACGCTGCTGCACCTGATTGGAACAGACAGGGACATTATTTCCGAGGTCTTCTGGACGCAATGGCAGCCGGGCACCCTGCTGCAGCCGCAGGTCTGGATGCATGATGAATACAACCAATGGGAAGCAGAGCCGGGCGAGCAGCTCAGCCAGGAGGAAATCAACCGCAGATTCCACCAGTTTCTGGCCAAGCTACAGCAGCCGGGCATCTATGAAGTTGGCGGACTGGGCGCATGTACCCTGATCAGCCGTAAGGCGATTACTGCAGGTGCAAGCTATGACAGGGTCCGCAATATCTCCTACTGGGGCGAAGACCGCCACTTCTGCATCCGCGCCGCCGCCCTGGGCATTCCACTCTATGTGGATACCCATTATCCGGCGCTGCACCTGTACAGGGACAGCGACCTTGACAAGGTGGCAGATTTCATCCGGCTCTGCGGGGTGGAACCAGAGGTTCTTGCCCAGGAGGACGCAGAGAATGAAAGAGCTGAAGAAGCGGTAGGGCAGGCTGAAGCTGAAACAAGGGAAGAGACGGAGGACAGGGTCGGGGAGAACGAAGGGCACAAGCGGACTGCACCAGATGGTGCCGGGGCTGAAGCGGCTGCACCACCCGCCGCCCGGGACGGCGCCAAGCCTTGGACGGAGGCGGAGGCCCTACAGCGACTGCACAAGGCGCCGCTGCCGGAAGCGGGAACAGACAGCAACAAGGCTGCCCGTGCGGCAGCTGAATTTGCTGTATCTTTTGAAAGACGGGCTGCACTCCGCAGACCCAAGCTGACCCTGACCATGGTGGTCAAGAATGAAGGCCAGCGGTTCCTGCGGCAGGTTCTGCAGACGCACCGCCAGTACATCGACGAGGCGGTTATCATCGACGACGGCAGCACCGATGGTACGGCTGACATCTGCCGGGAGGTTCTTCAGGGGATTCCGCTTCACCTTGTGCGCAACAGCATCTCCAAGTTCAGCAATGAATCCGAGCTGCGCAAGCAGCAATGGGAGGAGGTTGTGAAAACTGATCCCGAATGGATACTTAGTCTGGATGCGGATGAGATTTTTGAAGAGCGGTTTGCCGGAGACATCGACAGCCTGCTGCGTGAGGACAACTGCGATCTGTTCTGCTTCCGCCTGTACGATTTCTGGGATGACCGTCATTACCGTGAAGACAAGTATTGGCGCTCCCATCTGAGCTACCGGCCCTTTCTGATCCGCTACCGCAAGGATTTCAGCTATGCATGGAATGATCTCCCCCAGCACTGTGGACGGCTGCCGGAGAATGTTTTTGAGCTTCCCCATCTGCTAAGCAATCTGCGGCTGAAACACCTGGGCTGGTCCAAGGCAGAATTCCGGCTGGATAAATATCTGCGCTATATGCTGCTTGATCCTGATGGCCAGTACGGCTGGAAAGAGCAGTATATGTCCATTCTTGACCAGCATCCTAATCTGGTTCCTTGGACAGAGTGAGCGGTGGTATAATGAACCTCATGCGGTTAGAACCCTAACCAGGACGCACTTTAACTCCAGGAGGTACATCTTGAAAGCTGATCCGGCTCTCCATTCCGCTTCATCCAAACGCAATTATACACTGCAGCTGCTGACTGTATTCATTGGCTATCTGATCTTCGGCTTTTCTGAAAATATCAAAGGTCCCGCCATTCCGCGTATCCAGAGTGATCTCCGGCTGGATGAGATGCAGCTCGGTACCCTGCTGTCGCTGAACTCACTCGGGTATCTGCTGGCTTGCACCTTCACTGCCCTGCTGATCCGCAAGATCGGCATCAAGGCGGTAAGCTTGATCGCCTTCGGTTCCATGGCCGTTTCCGGTGTGTTCATCTTCCTCTCTCATAGCTACCCGGCGCTGTCAGGCTCTTTTTTCCTGATGTATATCGGCAACGGCATGCTGGAAATCGGTCTCGCAGTGCTTGGAGCAAGGATCTTTGTGAAGAATACCGGGACGATGATGAACCTGTCGCACTTCTTCTATGGGCTAAGCTCGACCGTCGCTCCGCTGATCTCCTCCGGGCTAATGACGGTGACGGTATTCGGCCATATGCTGGATTGGCGCGGAGTGTATCTGATGATTCTGATGCTGTCCATGATTCCTATGATTCCAGCGTTTCTGGGCAAGTTCCCCGGCGATGCCACACGGACAGAGGACCGGATCCCGCTCTCCGCGATTTCCCGTGATCCGGTCATTTGGCTGCTGGTTGCTGTTCTTTCGTTCGGCGTGATCTCAGAGCTGGCTGTCGGCGGCTGGCTGGTCAATTTCCTGGAAAAAGCCTACGGCTGGGAAACACCAGCCGCTGCCGGCATGCTGTCCGCGTTCTTCCTCTGCTTCACGCTGGCCCGGCTTGTGCTCGGACCCCTGACGGACAAGATCGGCTTCGCATTGTCGCTGATTGTGTTCTCTGCCTTCACGGGCATCTGTACTTTCGCCGCTATCCTCTGGGGAGAATCGGGGGCGTTCCTGTTCGCCATCGCCGGCTTCGGTGTCGCGCCCATTTACCCGACAGTTATGGCACTGCTCGCTGACCGCTACCGCAATGGAAGTGACACGGCAATCACCTTCGTCGTCACCCTTATCGGTGTAGCCAGTGTGCTGGGCAACTACTTCATTGGTGCCATCACCGAAGGGATTAAGGAGCTGTTCTCCTCGGGACAAGAGGAAGGCATCGGACTGCTGCGCGGACTGCAGGCCGGCTACGGCTTCATCGGACTGTGCGCGCTGCTGTGCTCCGTTTCGGCATACTGGCTGTATCGTCATTTGAAAATAAGGGAGCAGCTGATGTAAGGGGGCTTGTCAGGTGCTTTAGCTCCGGCGTCTGTATCGTGACAGGTCCAAAAAAAACAAGCGTCCCCAGCCTTAACGGCTTGTGGACGCTTGTTGGCCTGGAGCATGAGGCACTCTAAAAAAGGCTGCTGAATATATACAGAGAAGCAGCTAGGTTCGCGGCGGATGCAACCAGCAGCAGCACATAATTGGCATACTGTCGTGACCCTGCTTTTGCCTGCGTGGTTCTGGTCTCAAACGCCTGGAATAAACACATCATACTTAGGCTTGAGCTCATCAATAGCAACCCTATATTTTCATTAGGCTTGATAAATACAAGAATCGCAAAGACAATGACTGCCGCCGAGAAAAAATAACGAATCCCTTTTAACAAAGATATGTTCCTGATTATCTCACCCCCGCCCGGTTCATGCCGCAAGCCGTCATTAGATTTCCGGCCATTACATCACCATCTACTCTATCTATTTTACTGGAACAAACTGGGATGTGATAGAAGAAATAACACGTTTGCTTTGCTCAGTGAAATTGGGCAGTATAGCGTGTAATTCAACAGCCGCAATGAATTTCGCAGCTGTTGAATTGTACGAAGTACAGCTATCGGTCTCATCATTCTCTGCAGCTGGCTCGCCGCCATTTCCATTAAATAGTGTTAAGCGCCTCTGCCGGCTTCGGATGACTGACCGATACGGACAGTTCGCCTCCAGCCTCGTTGACTTCTATTACCGAGCCTTCTTCTGCCTCACCTGCAATCAGGGCGCGCGCCACACGGGTCTCCAGACTCCGCTGGATGAACCGTTTGAGCGGTCTTGCGCCATATACCGGATCAAAACCTTCTCTTGCGATAAACCGTACCGCTGACTCGCTAAGTACAAGCCCAACGCCGCGGTCTGCCAGACGCAGGCGGAGTCCATCTACCAACTTGACCACAATCTGCTCAATCTCAGCCAACTGGAGCGGTTTGAACATCACAATGTCGTCTACACGATTCAGGAACTCCGGCCGGAAATGGCCGCTCAGCTCTTTCATGACCCGGTCCTTGACAGCATTCGTAAGCTCACCGTTGTCATCGGTGCCCTGAATCAGATGCGGCGAGCCGATGTTCGAGGTCATGATGACAATCGTATTCTTGAAATCCACCATCCGGCCCTGTGAATCGGTCAGCCGCCCGTCATCCAACAGCTGCAGCAGGATGTTGAATACATCCGGATGGGCTTTTTCCACCTCATCTAGCAAGACTACCGTGTATGGCTGTCGGCGCACCGCTTCGGTAAGCTGGCCGCCTTCCTCATAACCGACATACCCCGGAGGCGCACCCACAAGCCGGGAGACGCTGTGCTTCTCCATATACTCCGACATGTCGATGCGGATCATGCCGTCTTCGCGGTCGAACAGCGACACCGCCAGCGCTTTGGCCAGCTCAGTCTTGCCGACACCTGTCGGCCCGAGGAACAGGAAGGAACCAATCGGCCGGTTCGGGTCTTTAATGCCTGCTCTGGCCCGGAGCACCGCATCCGCCACTAGCCGGACGGCCTCCTCTTGTCCTACTACCCGCTCATGGAGCGTATCCTCCAGCCGCAGCAGCTTATCCCGTTCACCTTCAACCAATTTCGTCACTGGAACACCTGTCCAGCGGGATACGATATCGGCGATCTCCTCTTCGGTCACAGCTTCACGCAGCAGCCGGCTCTCCTGATCTTGCGAAGCGGCATCCTCTGCAGCCTTTAGCTGCCGCTCCAGATCGGGGATAATGCCATAGCTCAGCTCTGCAGACTTGTTAAGATCGTAGACCTCCTGCGCATCCACCAGGTCTTTCCGGGCCTGCTCCAGCTTTTTCTTCAGCTCACGCAGCCCCTGAATGGCCGACTTTTCTTTCTCCCAGCGGGCCGTCATGCCCAGATGCTTCTCCTTGAGATCGGCCAGCTCACGCTGCAGGGTTTCCAGGCGGCGCTTGCTGGCGTCGTCGGTTTCTTTTTTGAGCGCTGCTTCTTCAATTTCCATCTGCATCAGACGGCGGGTAACCTCGTCCATCTCGCCCGGCATGGAGTCAATTTCCGTCCGGATCATGGCACACGCTTCGTCCACCAGGTCGATGGCCTTATCCGGCAGGAAGCGGTCCGTAATATACCGGTTCGACAGAACACCAGCGGCTACCAGCGCGCTGTCATGGATTTTCACCCCGTGATGGACTTCGAAACGCTCCTTCAGCCCCCGCAGAATGGAGATGGTATCCTCCACATCCGGCTCGTTGACCAGTACCTGCTGGAAGCGGCGCTCCAGCGCCGGGTCCTTTTCAATATATTTGCGGTATTCATCCAGTGTCGTCGCCCCGATACAGTGCAGCTCGCCGCGCGCCAGCATCGGCTTCAGCATGTTGCCAGCATCCATCGCGCCTTCGGTTTTACCCGCACCGACAATCGTATGCAGCTCATCGATGAACAGAATGATCCGTCCGTCACTCTCTCGGATCTCCTTCAGCACCGCCTGCAGCCGCTCCTCGAACTCTCCCCGGTATTTAGCCCCAGCGATCAGCGCACTCATATCGAGCGAAAAAATCGTCTTATCCTTCAATCCCTCCGGTACATCCTTACGGACAATCCGGTGGGCCAGCCCTTCAACAATCGCCGTCTTCCCGACACCGGGTTCACCGATCAGCACCGGATTGTTCTTGGTTTTGCGGGAGAGAATGCGGATGACCCTGCGAATCTCCCCATCACGCCCAATCACGGGGTCAACCTTGCCCGCCCGCACCTCGGCCACCAGATCGCGCCCGTATTTCTCCAGCACCTCATAGGTCGCTTCCGGTTCCCTGCTTGTCACCCGCTGATGGCCGCGAATCTCCGCCAGCACCTCCAGCAGCTTGTCACGCGTCACGCCCCGGCTGGTAAATAGTCTGCTGAGTTCCCGGTTCCCGCTGCTGGAATCTGACACCATCGCAAGCACCGCGTGTTCCACCGCCACGAATTCATCCTGCATCTGTGCAGCTTCCTTCTCGGCCTGCTCCAGCACGGCGATCAGCGACGGCGAGGCATACCGCCGCATCGTCCCTGCGCCGGAGCCGCTGACGCTGGGCTTCCGCTGCAGCAGTTCTTCCGTACCCTGCATCAGCTCAGGTACGGGGATATTCATCTTCTGCAGCAGGCGCGGCAGAAGACCCTCATGCTGCTGGAGCAGCGCCTTGAGCAGATGGAGATTGTCAATCTCCTGATGCCCGGCGGCGGCTGCCAGCGACTGCGCTGCGGCAACCGCCTCCTGCAGCTTCTGTGTTAATTTGTTGAAGTCCATTTCCTTCATCACCTTTCTGTGGTTTTGCTTGTTCGCCGGGAACCGGGCGACCGCGGCGCGCCCAACAACGGCGTTTCTGCCGTTGTTTCCGCCTGTTCCGGCCGCGGCGCGGGCTCGCGCCCGCCCGACCCTTAACGCATCGCGGCTTTGCGCCGCGATGCACCCGGGCCCTTCCGCTTGGGCCCGGCCTGGAAGCTGCCAGCTTCGGACAGCTGGCGGTACAGCTTCTTCTCCGCCTCCGTCAGGTCGGCGGGAATCACAATCTCCACCGCGAACAGAATATCACCGTTCGCGCCATTCGGCCGCTTCAGGCCCCTGCCGGAGAGGCGCAGCGTCTGGCCTCCGGCCATCCCGGCCGGGATCTTCAGCTTCACGCTGCTGCCGTCCGGCAGCGGAACCTTGGCTTCGCCGCCAAGCACGGCCTGCCACGGCGCAATTTCTACCGAGCCATACAGGTCCCCGCCCTCCGGTTCATAGATTTCATGCGGCAGGAGCTGCAGCGAGATCAGCAGTTCACCGCCCTGCGCTGCTCCATTCCCGCTGCTGCCGGGAATCCGGAGTACGGTTCCCTCAGCGGAACGGGCCGGAATGTTGACATTCACGTCTCTCCCGCCAACCTGGACCCGGATGTATCCGCCTGTATACGCCTGCTCCAGTGTGACCTCAAGCTGCGCCTGCATCGTACTGCGGGCCTCGCCAAAAGGATTGCCGGCGCCCCCGCTGCCCGAGAAAAAATCAAATCCTGCCCGGTCCGCAGCCCCCCTGCTGCCGAAAAACATGTTAAACAAATCCTCGCCCTCCATACCGCCGCCGGAGGAGGTGGAGCTGCCGCTCCAACCTGTACCAAAAGGCGTCTCCCCATACGACGCAGACGAAGCTCCGCCCCGCCGCTGCCCCTTGCCGGCTGCTGCGCCGCCGAAACCGTAACGGAGCTCCTCGTCATAGGATTTTCTTTTCTCATCATTGCCCAGTACTTCGTAGGCTTCCGCCGCTTCCTTGAACTTGGCTTCCGCCTCCGGTGCCTTATTAACATCAGGATGCCATTTCTTGGCGAGCTTCTGGTAGGCCTTTTTAATCTCCTGCCTAGAGGCCTTTTCCCCTACTCCCAAAGCTTCGTAATAGTTTGCCGCCAAGGATACCTCCTCCTTTCGTGAACTAGAGCCGTATTCCTTGTCTACCTTTAATTACCCTATTTTCTATTGCGGTGCTGTAGAAGCTACAGCTGATCTATTTCGTGAAAAGGCGCACCATAGCCGGAATTCCCACTACAATGCGCCTGTATGATGGTGCTATATGAAAAGCCCGGTGAATCGGCTGTTCCTGCAGGGATCTTAGGGGAACGGCGCTGGCCGCGGCCCGGAAACCCTTTTTACCAGCCCATCCGGCCGGACTTGAACGTCTGCTTCCTTCAACATTTACAATCCATTGTGCATACGCTCAGCGCGCTCCGCTTCCCCCGGATGCCTGCCACATGCCCTTCCTGATTTGCTTTTATTGAAGCTGCTCACCGGAGTTGCCGCTGTCCTGAATCTCAATGCGTTTGCCCAGCGGTTTTTGCCGTTTCGGTACTGACAGCGTTAGCAGGCCGTCCTTCAGCGAAGCGCGAATCTCATCCTCAGCAATGTCCTGTACGTAGAACCGGCGGACATACTCTCCATATCGGCGTTCTCTGCGCACCACCTGATGGTCCTTGTTTTCCTCACTGTGTTCTTCCTTGCGCACTGCCTTAATCGTCAAATAAGGGCTGGCATAATCAATGTCGATTTCCTCTTTTGTGAAGCCGGGCAGTTCCGCCTCGATCAGATACGCTTGCTCACTCTCACGAATATCTGTACGGAAGGACAGGGTGGAGCTTTTCATCGGTGCAAAGAAATCATCATTAAACACTTCATTCAGGGACTTGGCCAGCACACCAAAAGCATCATCTCTGCGTTTTCCAAAAGGAACTAAATCAAACATCTCTCATTCTCCTCTCTTTGACTTTGACTTTATTTGACCTATGTCTTTATTATAGCCCCCTTACCGGGGGAAGACAAAACCTGTATAAGCCGAAAAACCGGGGAAATCCGGCATATCAGCTCATTTTTGAACCCAAATTTTAGTGTTATTCTTTTTTTGACCTTATTTGACCTTTGTGGCTGAATAACGCTCCCGGTACTCATTCTCCAGCATGCTCATCATCACGGCGTCATGGTACTCATGGTTATAGAAAAGCGTCTGGCGCCGCACGCCCTCCCGGACAAAGCCAATGAACTCACGTGCGCTGCACGTGTATTATATGCATAAACCTCAAGTTCAATCCGGCACGCGCCATTGTAGCCATATATTCCGATTTAACAATTCTCCCCCTATTGTATGGATAATTTATTTATACGACTGTATCGCCCATTCACCTTTTTTATATACCAGCCAATATTCTGAATTAGCCTTCGCCTTATGTCGTTCCATGTTGTTATAAACATCATCAAAATTCATAATTCTTCCAATGATATTAAAAGGGATTTCTACACTGTTCCGAAATTTTACAATTCTATATAAATCAATCAGTATTCC